>JBMYUJ010000055.1:0-19914 GCA_049605255.1 Magnetospiraceae bacterium | reverse complement strand
TACCCGGCAATAGCGCAAGGACGGCGCGGGTCAAGCGTGCCTCGGCCATGATGTCCGCCGTCGTCACCAAATCCCCTTGCGCCTTTTCCATCACATCCTTTTGGGCCAAGCGATTGAATCGCGGCAGGATTTCTATCGCGGTGGCCTCCCGAATGGCGGCAGCGACGGTTTCCACATCCAGTTTCATGGCGGTCCGTAGATCCTATATCAGGAATTATTGGCCAAAAGCCGGGCCAACCGGGCGCTATTCGCGGCATCCAATCGCACCGTAAGGCGCACCTCGGTCTCTTCGTCCTCCCGGTCGGTCACATCCCCATGCCGGTAGATCCACGATAGCAGCGCGCCATCGGTGATAGGAACCGCGACCTCTTGCGCTTCGGTTCGGGCCCATAACAGTTCGTCGATGGCGGTGAGCAGGTCGTCGCAGCCCGTGCCTGTCGCCGCAGAAAGGGCGACCATTTGGGGATCATGCGCCGCCCGTTCCGTCATCGCCTGCCGATGCACATCGGAGAGCAAATCGATCTTGTTCAGAACATGCAAAACCGAGCCGACCATATCCAGGGAGACGTCCAAGGTTTCCAAAACTTCGCGCACGTCTGCTTCTTGTGCATCCGTATCCTCATGGGCGATATCCCGCACATGAAGAATGATATCCGCTTCCCGCACCTCCTCCAGCGTCGCCCGAAAGGCGGCCACCAGCTCGTGGGGCAGATCGGAAACGAATCCTACCGTGTCAGACAGAATTGCCGGTTGGCTTGATGGCAGGGTTAGCGCCCGCATGGTGGGGTCCAAGGTCGCGAAGAGTTGGTCTTCGGCATACACATCGGCCTTGGTCAGGCGGTTGAACAACGTGGATTTACCGGCATTGGTATAGCCGACCAGGGCAACCACGGGTGTGGGCAGCTTGGCCCGCGCCTTGCGGTGCAAGCCACGGGTCCGCACCACATCGTCCAGATCCCGGCGCAATCGGATGATACGTTCATCGATCAAGCGGCGATCCGCTTCGATCTGGGTTTCACCGGGCCCACCGACAAAGCCTAGTCCGCCCCGCTGGCGTTCCAGGTGCGTCCAAGACCGGACCAAGCGCGACCGCGCATAGACCAGGGCGGCGAGTTCCACCTGCAGGCGACCCTCCTTGGTCTGTGCCCGTTCGCCGAATATTTCCAAGATCAGGCCCGTCCGGTCGATCACCTTGCAGTCCAAGGCTTTTTCCAGATTGCGCTGCTGGATCGGCGAGAGGGTGCCGTCAATGACGACCAATTCCGCCGTGGCGCCAAACGGGTTGCTGCCCGCACAGGCGGCGGCAATCTCCTCGATCACCCCTGCGCCCAACAAGGTGGCGGGCCGCACTTTACGCAACGTGACGACCCGGGACAGGCAGACCCGCAAACCAATTGATTCCGCAAGCCCCTGGGCTTCCTCCAATCGGGCTTGAGGCTGGCGTTGCGATCCGCCCTTGCCGGGTTGAAAGGGGTGTATAACCACACAAAAACGGTCGTGACTCCCCCGCTCGGCCGACTGTTTGTCGACAGAGGCGACGAGTGGACCGCTTCGGCGGTGCTCAGCCGTCTTCATTCTCCTTGGTGCCGTCGAACAGTTGGACGGGCACCGAGGGCATAACTGTGGAGATGGCGTGTTTATAGACCAGTTGGGTATGTCCATCGCGCCGGAGCAGGACGGAGAAATTATCGAACCATGTCACGATACCCTGGAGTTTGACGCCATTGACCAGGAAGATGGTTACCGGGATTTTGTTTTTGCGGATGTAGTTCAGAAAAACATCCTGTGCACTCTGCGTTTTTTCGGCCGCCATTTTTTATGTCCTAATTTTGTTTTGGTTTCTGATTGTCGCTCGTTTTCGGGGAATCGTTGCAACCCCGGGCCGTTATTTCCTCACTCAACGACCTCCGCCGTATGGGGCGGCGGGGGCACCTCTTGCGATGCGTCCCAAAAGAGACGCCAATTCCCATCTGCTATTCACATAGCAAGCCACCGGGGCTGCGTCAAACTCTCCGGTCCTGGGAGGGTGCGGGCGCACCAAAATTGCGTAACATCCGGCGGCATGGGCACAAGCCATATCCACATCGGTATCGCCAACAAACCAGATATGGTCCCCAGCGGCCAAATTCATCTTTGAAAGGGCCAAAAAAACCGGGTCCGGCGCGGGTTTATCCCGCACCGCATCGGCGGCGCCAAGGACGGTGCGAAAATAGGGGTCCCACCCCAAATGGGTGCATTCCCGGCGCAAAAAAGCGCCACTTTTGTTGCTGACAACCGCAGTCGGAATCCCTTGGTCTTGTAGGGTTTGCAGGAGTGATTCGGCCCCTTCCAAGGTTTGCAGACTGTCCAAATGGTGGGTTTCCAGATGGGCGACAAACAAATCTCGCGCATCCTGCCAGTCTGCCCCGAAGAGCTTGGGAAACTTATCTCTTTGGGAATTTGTCGCCTCGGCGATGACTTGCTCGCGACTCCAAAGCGGCATGCCGCGCGCTGCAAAAACCGTATTCAAGGCCGATTGGATGGAAACCCAATTGTCCACCAAGGTGCTATCCCAGTCGAATAATACCGCCTTGGGGGGCTGGGGGTCTCTGTACAGAATCGTCACATCGCGCCCATATGGTCGGCATACCAGGATAAGAGCGCCTTTGACAAAGCCCCGGGAGCACCCTCCCCGATTAGGGCGTTATCGAGCTGCACCACGGGCTTTACGAAGGAGGTCGTGCTGGTAACGAAGACCTCCCGCGCCTTTTGCATCTCAGACAGTTCAAAAACCCGCTCCTCTACGGGAACCCCGTGGGCCCGGGCCACTTCCAACACCGCATGGCGAGTGATACCGGCCAAAATCGCCTGCGAGAGGTTGCGGGTTACCAAGGTTCCCGCTTCCGTCACGATCCAGGCGTTCGACGAGGTGCCTTCGGTGACGCGGCCGTCCACATCAACCAAGATTGCCTCGTAGGCCCCCTGCTCCACCGCCAATTGCTTTCCCAGGATATTGGGCAACAGGGAGACGGATTTGATATCGCACCGCTTCCAGCGTTCATCGGGCAAGGTAATGGCCTTAACGCCATTGATCACGGTATCGAGGGAGAATGGCTTGGTGCTGCGGGAGGTCACCACCAGCGACGGAATTGTCAATTTTGGGAAAGCGTGATTGCGTGGGGCCGATCCCCGGGTGACTTGTAGGTAAACGATCCCATTCTTGACCCGATTCAGCCGGATCACCCGGCGCAGGATGATCTCTAACACCGCCCGGCTTTGCGTGGGCCAGGGCAGGCGCAGCGCGGATAAGGACCGATTTAACCTGTCTAAATGGGCGGCGAGATCGATCAGTTTGCCCTGTTGGACAGCAATCACCTCATAGACACCATCGGCGAACTGATACCCCCGGTCTTCGATATGCACCCCGGCCCGGTCATGGGGAAGATATTGGCCGTTCACATAGGCGATTCTCGACACGTGCTTTTCCTTAGAAATATTCCAGCCGGACAGAGAACATCTTCTCAACCTTGCGCACGGATTCGGAAGCGGCAAACAAGACCACCCGGTCCCCGGCACGGATGATCGTATCCCCACGCGGACTGATGACTTCATTATTGTGAATGACCGCGCCCACGATCACACCTGGCGGCAGATTTGCCTCCCGTACAGGTACGCCGACCAGCGGCGAGGTGCTGAGGGCATCGGCTTCGATCAATTCGCCAAAGCCTTCGCGCAGGCTATGCACGGAATGGATTCGCCCGCGCCGGACATGCTGTAAAATTGTGGATACCGTGATGGTGCGCGGGTTGACCACCACATCGACCCCCAAGGTGGGCACCAGGCTCTCGTAGGACGGCTTGTTGACCAAGGCAATTGCCCGCTTTGCGCCTAACCGCTTACCCAAAAGCGATGACAACACATTGGTTTCATCGTCATTGGTCACGGCAACCACTGTGTCGGTTTCGGCGATATTGGCCTCTTCCAGAATCTCCGTATCCAGCACATCGCCGTGGATTACCACATTGCGTTCCAGGCTCGCGGCAACCCGGGCGGCGCGCTCCGGGTTGACCTCAATGGTCTTCGCGTTGATCCAGGGGAATTCCGCTTCCAACGTCTGCGCGAGGAACAGGCCGATATTCCCGCCCCCTAACAACAACAGGCGCTTTGCTTCCACTTCTTCATGGCCAAAGGCCGCCATGGCCCTGCCCACATGCGCACTATCGACGACGAAAAACACTTCGTCCCCCACCAGCATCTGATCGCTCCCCGTGGGGAGCACGGGTTTGCCTTCACGAATGATGCCGACGATGACAATTTTCAATTCTGGAAACAGCTGGGTCAATTGGCGCAGTTGTGTATTCACCAGCGGCGTCGATTCTTCGCAGCGCACGCCGATCAACTTCACCTTGTCGTCGGCCAGGGGGATCATTTCAAAGGCACCCGGCATATGGAGCCGCCGAGATACGGCGCGCGCCACTTCGATTTCCGGGGAAATGATCACGTCGATGGGCATGTTATCGCGGGTGAATAAATCGGCCCAATAGGGCTGTAGATAGCTTTGATGGCGCACCCGGGCGATCTTGGTCGGCACATGGAACAAAGAGTGGGCCACCTGGCACGACACCATATTTGCCTCGTCCGCATAGGTGACGGCGATAATGAGATCCGCATCCTTTGCACCGGCGGATTCCAGAACATCAGGATGAGAGGCATGCCCCACCACACCCCGACAATCCAGGGTATCGGCAAGACGACGGACCAGTTCATTGTCCTGGTCTACAACGGTGACGTCATTGTCTTCAAAGGAGAGATACCGGGCGATATTAAAGCCGACTTGACCGGCGCCGCAGACGATCACTTTCATGGCGGGGCGCTCCTAAACCTTTGTCTTTTCGTCACTGGTCAGCCCCAGCGCCTTCAATTTTCGGTGCAGGGCGGAACGCTCCATGCCGACAAAGGTCGCCGTCCGGGAAATATTGCCGTCAAAACGGGTCATCTGCGCAGTTAGATACTCTTTTTCGAAAATCTCCCGGGCGTCCCGGATCGGCAAACTCATAATCTGGCTGCTGTGATCCAGGCGCAAGGCATCCGGTGCCTGGCCCCAGAGTTCGCTGGGCAGCATATCTGCGGTGACCGACGATCCAGGCTCGCCAGGTGTCATGATGATGACGCGTTCAACCACATTGCGTAATTCCCGCACGTTGCCCATCCAATCATGGGCTTGCAGCACCGCCAGGGCGTCTTCCGAGAAATTCCGGACAGGCTGACCCAGAGATTCCGAAACACGGCCCATGAAATAACGGGTGAGTTGGGGGATATCCTCGCGCCGTTGAGACAGCGCGGGGATTTGCAAGGGCACGACGCTCAGCCGATAGAACAGATCTTCGCGGAATTTTCCCGAGGCGATCTCTTCCCGAATATCGCGACGGGTGGAAGCGATTACCCGCACATCCACATTGACCTGGCGCTTGCCGCCGACCCGCAAAAAGGTTTGCTCTTGTAGGACCCGAACGATCTTGCCTTGGGTTTCAACGGGCATATCGCCCACCTCATCCAGAAACAGGGTCCCGCCATGGGCCTGTTCAAACATGCCGACGCGAATGCCGTCGTCATCATTCTCGGCGCCGAACAATTGCTGTTCCGCTTGGCTGGGTTCCATGGTGGCGCAATTGACCACGATAAAGGGCCCATCCTTGCGGCGGGAGCGCGCATGCAGGCAGCGGGCGGCCACTTCTTTCCCCGCCCCGGCGGCACCTGTGATCATTACCCGGCTATTGGTGGGGGCGACCTTGTCGATGGACTGTCGCAACTGGTTCAAAGCGCCTGAATTGCCGATCATATCGTCGGCGGCACCGGACCGCAGCCGCAATTCCCGATTCTCCCGGCGCAGCATCTCTGCTTCAATGGCCCGGTTGACCACCATTAACAGGCGGTCGGTCTTAAACGGCTTTTCAATGAAGTCATAGGCCCCGAGGCGAATGGCCTCCACAGCCGTTTCGATGGTGCCATGGCCGCTCATCATCACCACAGGCAGGTCAGTATGAGACTTCTTGATTTCCCGCAGAATACCCAGACCGTCCAGTTTGCTCCCTTGCAACCAGATATCCAGAAGAACCAAGTTCGGGCGCCGACTCTCCACTTCTCCGATGGCTTCGTCGCTGGTCGCCGCTTCGCGGGTTTCATATCCCTCGTCTTGCAAGATACCAGCGGTGAGCGTGCGAATGCCGGCCTCATCGTCGACGATCAGAATTTCATATGCCATCGGTTGTCATCCGTGTTGCCGTTTTTAGGGCTTGTGCGATGGGATCCGCAGTCGAGGATGTCTCCGCTTCTACCATTTTTAGCCCCCTGCTCAATACCAATTCCACCAGGGCCCCGCCGCCATCGCGATCTCCCAGATTTAAGGCACCCCCATGGTCTTCCAAAATCTTTTTGACGATGGCGAGCCCCAATCCCGTGCCTTTGTCCCGCGTTGTTACATAGGGCTCCGTCAGTCGGTCTCGCAGGTCTGCGGGAAACCCATTCCCATTGTCGGAGACCCGAATGGTGGCGGTTTCCGCGTCGAAACGCAATGCCACGGATACGGCTCCGTCACCCTGTTCCCCCGAGGGGGAATGCAGCACCGATTCTGTCGCATTCTTGAGAATATTGGTCAGGGCGCGCGTGACCTGCTTGGCGTCGCAGTCCAAGAAGAAATCTTCTTCAGGGAGGTCTAAAGAAACCGCGACGCTACGAGATCGGGTCCGTTCCAGGAAAACCGCTTCCCGACAGATTTCCGACAAATTGGCCTGTGCAATGGCCGGTTGCGGCATGCGGGCAAAATCCCGGAATTCATCCACCATCCGCTCGATATCTTCCACATGGTTGATGATGGTGCGGGTACAGGTTTCAAAAATGTCCGGATCGCTCACGATCTCCTTGCGATACTTTCGGCTCAATCGTTCGGCCGCCAACTGGATGGGGGTGAGCGGGTTCTTGATCTCATGGGCGATCCGCCGGGCGACGTCCGCCCAGGCAGCGGTTCGTTGGGCAGTTACCAGGTCGGTCACGTCATCAAAGGTCACCACAAAGCCCAACACATCCTCGCCAGAAGTTTCGGAGGTTACATTAACAACCAGAGTGCGGGCGCCATCCCGGGTTTGAATGAGAATCTCACTCGGGTCCAAACGCAGGCCCGGTCGCTGCATGGCCCGTGCGAGAACGTCAGCCATCTCCGGCACGACTTCCACAAGCGGCTTTCCCCGATTGGCGCGCAGGTCTACATCCAGCAAGGCAGAGGCTGTGCGGTTCGGCAGATCCACCGCGCCTTGGTCGTCCAACCCAATTACACCTGCAGAAACCCCTGCCAAAACGGCTTCGGTGAAACGCCGACGATCATCCAATTCTTCATTGGCTGCCACCAGTCCATTTCGTTGCGTTTCAATCTGTTCCGCCATGCGGTTAAAAGATCGGATAAGGAGGCCAAGTTCGTCCTCCTGCTCACTACCCAAGGCGCGGGCTTTCAAATCACCCTTCCCCACCCGATGTGCCGTATCGATCAAACTGGCAATGGGCTGCATCAAACGGTTGGAGAAAGTAAGCCCCACCGAGGCCGCTACCATCAACAGCAGCAACGCCACAAGAACAAAAATTGCGACGAAACTGATTTGAATACCAGTACTGCGGTTTTGCAGATTATCATATTCTTCCGCCGCGATTCGCGCCCGTTCCACATGTTGGAGAACCTCTGCCGACACATATCTTCCGACAATCAGGTAAGCATCCGGCAGGCTGTTCAACCGCACCATGCCACGGATCTGATCTTCCGAAGAGCCCGCGAGAATATGCACATTGCCGCTTTGCGCGCTTTGAAAGGCCTGGCTGGGGATGAAACTATAATCCAGGTCCAAAATGCCGTCAGCTCGGGCAAGTGGTGCGCCACTCTCGTCGATGACCGCAACCTCATCCAATGCGCGATCAAGACTTAAGCTATTGAGAAGTCTGCGGAAGTTATCTTGGGAACGGACGAGAAGCGGGGCATTCCGATCGATAGCCGACGCCGACGCCAGCAAATCACTTTCAATAGACCGCTGGTGTTCACTCAAATAGGCAAGCGCCACCCGGCCCGATTCCGAAACCACGGTTTTCACCCGCTCGGAAAACCAGGATTGCATGCCGAAATCCAGGAAGATCGTCGCGAAAACCGCCACAAAGATAGCCGGGGTCACCGCCACCGTGCTGAATAGTAGGATCATGCGCGTATGCAGCTTGGACCCCGCGCTGCCTTTCCGCCAGGCGTTCCAGATCAGCAGGAAGCGCCGTAATACCAGGACTCCGAGCGCCAACAGCAGCGCGGCATCCAAATACAGCAGGCCGACGATGATCCGCATATCGAATACCGGCGCGCCGTAGCCCGACCCCACGGTGGTCGCGAAGGTGGCGATACCGGACACCGCCGCAAGAACCATCAGCAAGTAGGTAAGTTTCCGCGACAATTCGACCCGGCGCGCCCAGAGGCGAAAGCGCAGATAAGAAGAACGGTTTTGGGGTCCGCCCATCGCCGAGGAAGGCTTTTGGGTCATGGAAAGGTTTCCCCTTGGCTTTTGCCGGACGGTGAGCCGGTATCCTTATTATCTGCCGCCGAAGATTGAAGATCAATGAAGGCGCCGCGCCCTCGCCTCAGGAAAGATGGCGGCCTCCGCGCACGACCGGGATATTGAGCTCCCGTATTTTCTTGCGCAATGTGTTGCGATTAAGGCCAAGAATTTCTGCTGTTTTGACCTGATTGCCTCGGGTCGCCTCCAGGGTGACGATAATCAACGGGCGTTCGAACTCACTCAGTAAGCGGCTGTATATGCCGGACGCTGGCAAGGCATCCCCATGGGCCTCGAAATACTCCCGCAAATGACGCTCCACGGAGGCGGACAGCCCTTCCGAACCACTCAACAGAGGTTTGGCAGAAACCGCCGCGCCTTCATCTAACTGCGCCTCCACGGCGGAAACATCAATCACATCTTCCGCATGCAGTGCGACCAGGCGGTTCACAAGATTTTCCAGTTCGCGCACATTGCCCGGCCAGGGATGCCGCTGTAACCGCTCCAAGGCAGCCGAATCAATGGTTTTCCACGGCAAGCCCTGGTTTGCTGCCTCACTCAGGAAATGGCTGACCAGTTCGGGTACATCGCTCACCCGCTCGCGCAGCGGCGGCAAACGAAGTGGCACCACATTGAGGCGATAAAACAGGTCCTCCCGGAACACACCTTGCTGGATCATCACCCGCAAATCCCGGTGGGTGGCGGCGATGATGCGCACATTGGCACGCAGCGGCGTGTTGCCGCCGACTTTGGTGTACTCCCCCTCTTGCAGGACCCGCAACAAACGGGTCTGCGCATCCAATGGCATATCGCCGATTTCATCCAGGAACAGCGTTCCACCGTCGGCACGCTCGAAGCACCCTGCCGCACGATCGGTCGCGCCGGTAAAAGCGCCCTTCTCATGGCCGAACAGCTCGTTTTCGATGAGGTCCTTGGGGATCGCCGCCATGTTTATCGCGATGAAGGGCTTGTTTCGCCGTTTGCCAAAGTCATGCAGCGCGCGGGCGATCAGCTCTTTCCCGGTCCCGGATTCGCCAGTGATGATGGTGGTCAAATCCGTGCCCACCAGCCGCGCGACCGTGCGGTAAATTTCCTGCATCGCCGGAGACCGCCCGATCATCGGCATCTGCTCGGCATTGCTGGGTTGGTCCACAACGCCTCGAGATTCCTCGGAATCCTTCAGGGCCCGGCCCACAACATTGGTTAATTCCGTGATGTCGAACGGTTTTGGCAGATATTCGAAAGCGCCCCGTTCCGCCGCCCGCACAGCTGTTGTGATTGTGCTATGAGCACTAATGACGATGACCCGCAGCTCCGGTCTGACCTTGCGAATGCGCGGGATCAGATCAAGGCCGTTCTCATCGGGCATCACCACATCGGTGATCACCACATCGCCATCCCCATCCGATACCCACTGCCAAAGGGTTGCGGCATTACCGGTGCCGCGCACCTCAAATCCAGCGCGCACGAGGGCTTGGGTGACAACGGTTCTGACGGCGGCATCGTCATCGGCAACGAGAATTGTGTGGGTCATGATGGGGTCTCCCCGCCGGTCAGGATCGGCAGGTGGGTATGAAAGATCGTGCGATTGCGCTTGCGCTCGTGATCAATGACGCCGCCATGGTCATTGATCAGTTTCGCCACCAGGGACAGGCCAAGGCCACTCCCCTTTGCCTTGGTGGATACGAAGGGCTCGAACAAGAACGGCTTCACGTCTTCCGGCACACCCGGGCCATTATCCTTCACCGATACCACGAGCGGTAGATGGATTCGCTTTCGCGTGCCCGAGATGACCATGCTGAAGCCATGCCTGTAGGCGGTTTCCAAGATAATCTCCGCTTTCTTTTCCGGCGCCGCTTCCGCCGCGTTCTTCACCAGATTCAGGAATACCTGGATCAGCAAATCACGATTGCCCAATACCGGCGGCAAGGAGGGGTCATAAACCTCGACGAACCGCACATGCCGGGCAAATCCGGCCTGAGCAATCTTGCGCACATGCTCAAGTACCTGGTGAATATTGATCGGTTCCCTTTCCAAGGGCCGGTGATCGGCAAACATATCCATGCGGTTCACCAGCGAATTAATGCGTTCGCTTTCCTCGGCAATCAGCTTGGTTAGAGTCTGATCTTCGACACTGGCGGTTTGTTCCAAAAGCTGAGCGGCACCGCGGATTCCGGACAGCGGATTTTTGATCTCGTGGGCCAGCATGGCCGCCATGGAGGAAACCGTCCGGGCGGCGCCGCGGAACGAAAGTTGCCCCGCCATCTTATCGGCCAAGGACCGCCGGTGGATGGCCAACACAACACAGGTGGGATATTCCACCAGGGGCATGGCTTGCAGGTTTACGAAATGGCGCCCCATGCGTGGCGATTCCAGGGTCACCCCGTGGTCTGTCACGTCCAATTGTTCTCGAATCGATTGGGTGATCATCCCAAACACAGGGGCATCACTGGGCAAGAGCTTATCAAGCCGTTTGCCCAAAATCTGGGAATCGCTGGTGGCGAAAAAGGCTTCCGCCGCAGGGTTGACGGACAGGACCCGGTAATCCTCATTCACCACCAGAATAACGATGGATAGCGAGGCCAAGATTGCCTCCGACGGCACCTTCGAGAGGGCGCTGTTATTCAGCTTGGGCACAGCCATCAAGCGGCGTCTCGATCAATCTCCGGGGTGTAGAACCTCCGGATCAAATCGCGCACCGCTTCGGGATCGGCCAAATGATTCACCGTGGAACGAAACTCTGCAGAGTCGCGGAACCCTTTGCTATACCAAGATAAATGCTTCCGGGCGATGCGCAGACCAGCCTCTGTTCCATGATGCTCCAACATGGACTCGTAATGTTCCAGGACCACCTGCATTTGCTCTAGCGGGCTGGGGTCGGGAAGATGTTCCCCGGTGGCCAAATAGTGGGCCACCTGACGGGGAAACCAGGGGCGCCCGTAGGTTGCCCGGCCCACCATGACCCCATCGGCACCGGAAATATCCAGCATTTCCCGCGCGCGTTCGACAGAGGTAACATCGCCATTGCCGATCACCGGTACGGAGACGGCACGCTTCACCTCGCCAATGGCGGCCCAATCGGCTGTTCCCTTGTAGAACTGGGCCCGGGTTCGACCATGTACGGTGACCGCCTTCGCGCCACTTTGCTCCGCGATCCGCGCGAGCGCGGCGGCATTGCGGTTGTGATCATCCCAACCCAGACGCATCTTGACGGTAACCGGCACGGATACCGCCTTGACCGTGGCCTCGATGATCTCTCCGGCCAGGCATTCGTTGCGCATGAGATGCGACCCCGCATAGCCCTTCACCACCTTCTTCACCGGGCAGCCCATGTTGATGTCGATCAAGGCCGCACCCAGGCCTTCCATCATCTTCGCGGCTTCAGCCACGACATCGGGCTCATTCCCCGCCAACTGGATGGCGATGGGGCGTTCCGCCTCTGTGGTATCGGCAATCTTGCGGCTCTTGGCCGATTGCCGGATCATCGCTTGGCTGGCGATCATTTCAGACACCACCAGCCCCGCGCCATAGCGCTTGACCAAACGCCGAAACGGCATGTCCGTCACACCAGACATGGGCGCTAGGATCACCGGATCCTGGAGTGTAATACCACCGATGTTGAGAGTCATAACTGGCCTTCCCTAAAACTGGGTAATTTTTAGGCAATTCCAGGCAATCTTGCAATAGCTGTCAGCGGTTTGACCCCTAACCGAGCAGCACGTCGCTGACGAATTTTACCCCTGGATAGGCCAAAAACAGCAGCAGGAAGGCTGCCAGGACAAAGCGGGCGGCACGGCGCCCTCGCACTCCGGTGAGATGATGGGCCGCCAGCAGCCAACCGATCACCAGAAAAGCCGCCAGGGAAAACAAGGTCTTATGATCAAAAACGATCAAGTCTCCGGTTGCCTTGATTTGCGCTTCGATTCCTGTGGCGAGCCCCAATCCCAGGACAACCTCCGTTGCGGTCAGCAATCTGACCACCAAGATTTCGCTATCATGGACAGAGGGTAAAAGTCGTGTCAGCCGCGTTGGCGCTTTCTTTTTAAGCGCCCGCTCTTGTACAAAGGCCGCCAATGCGGCAACTGCGGCCAGGGTCAGCGTGGCAAAGGTAATTACCGAAATGACGATATGGGCCTGCAACCAGATAGGTACGGCGGTTTCGTGGACCGGCTTCCCAGGGACGGCTTGCCAAATCAACGCCAGGAAAGCGAGCCCGACCAGGTAAGGCAGCAGCAGAGGTGTTAGCCGCCACCCTTGGGCGCTCGCCGCGACCACCCCTAAAAACAAGAGGAGTGTCACGGATACGGTGACCCATAGCGCCATGGAAAAGCTAGTTTTCCAGTCTCCCGCCAGGAGCTGCGCCGCCACCAGCGCCGTGGGTCCCGCAAAAGCGACCAACAGCAACGTCCACACCATGGAATCCCGGGTTTCCCAGCGGCGAAAAGATCCAATGGTCGCCGGGATCATGGAGAGAATTGCCGCTAAGCCAAAGAGGATGCCTTGGTTCATGAAAACTCGTGGTTTTAGACGCGGACTTGGAGTCCGCCTTCTGCACTGTTAGGGTGACGCGACTTCCTCGGTCTCTCGGGTCGGGTCGTCTTAAATGGAGTCGCGATGACCGTTCCCATCTAAGGCGTCAATCCACCCCGAACATTAAGGTAGAGTGCGATTCATGTATGATGTTGCCGCACGATGTACGTTACCCTCATTCGATCGTACTCTAGGGCATTGACCAACAAAATGACACGGCAAAAGGCGGCGGCATGGGTGAACTTTCCTGCGTGGCTTTGATCGTTGCCGCCGGTCGCGGGCAGCGTTTTGGCGGTGAAACGCCCAAACAATACAGGATGTTGGCGGGCGCGCCCCTACTGCGCTGGACGGTTGCCGGATTCTGCCGACATTCCGCGGTCCAAGACGTGCGGGTGGTTATCCATCCCGCCGATGCAGACCTTTACGACCAGGCGGTCACCGGATTACCCGTGCTGCCGCCGGTTCATGGGGGGGCGACGCGTCAGGAATCTGTCCGCCTTGGGTTGGAGAGCTTGCTGCCCTTGGCACCGAACTATGTGCTTATACAAGATGCCGCACGCCCGTTTTCCGACCAAGTGATCGACCAAGTGATGACGGGATTGGCACAAGCTTCGGCCGTAATCCCTGCCCTGCCTCTGGCCGACTCCTTGAAACGGGCGGAGGATAATCGCGTGGCAGGAACCGTAGACCGGGCCAATCTATACCGGGTTCAAACCCCGCAAGGATTCCACTTCAAGGCAATTTTAGAGGCCCACAGGGCCACCGCCGACAACAACTTAACCGATGATGCAGCGGTTGCGGAAGCGGCGGGCATTGACGTTTTTCTTGCGGTGGGAACGGAGGAGAATTTTAAGGTGACCACCCAATCCGATCTTTCCCGCGCCGAATCCCTCCTCGCAAAACGCCAGACGATGGAAACCCGAATCGGTACAGGTTTCGACGTTCATGCCTTTGGACCGGGCGAGAGCGTCACGCTCTGCGGCGTAACCATTCCCCATGACGCGGGGCTGGTGGGCCATTCGGATGCGGATGTGGCATTCCATGCGGTGACCGACGCCTTGCTGGGTGCCCTTGCCATGGGGGATATCGGAACCCATTTCCCGCCCAGCGACCCGCAATGGGAAGGGGCGAATTCGGCCCAATTCCTCTCCCACGCGTTTTCTCTTCTGCAGAATTTGACGGGGCGGGTGATCAATGTGGACCTGACGGTCATTTGCGAGCGCCCAAAAATTGGCCCCCATCGCGCCGCCATGACCGAGCGATTGGCCAGGGTGTTGGAAGTTCAGCCCTCCCGGGTATCCGTAAAAGCGACCACGACGGAAGGGCTGGGTTTTACCGGGCGCCGTGAAGGTATCGCCGCACAGGCTGTAATCGCGGTTCAGCTCCCAGCCGATCCAGACGTTTCCTGACCAATCCAAGTCAAAAATGCCGGGTTGCCCCCCTGAAGCGGGAGCGCAACCACACAGGGGCATTCGTATGAATGCAAATCGCAGATGCGAACTGTCAGTGCGGCGACATTCGCTTGCCGTGTTTTAAGGATCAGCGCGACCTCCGTTTCTTCCTGAATCTTTCCTTGCCAGCGGAAGACGGAGGTCGTTTCTCCCAGAATATTGGCGCAGGCGGCCAACTTTTCCGCAACAACTGTCGCCGCGATGGCGCGCGCTTCTTCTCGGTTTGCGGCAGTCACATAGACCATGCAAGTCTCCAAACCTTTCCTCCCGCTGCTTGTGATCCCCGGCGTGCTCACGTACCATTAAGAAGCTGTTAACCTTTTCACGCCCGCAGTGATACGATACCGCACCATGGCAGTAACGACCGCAACAGAAAAGGCCACCCGCCCCACCCGGGCACAGATAGCTTGGCTGCGCCGGGGGCTGGCACAGCCTGGCGGCAAGTTGCCCCTATTCGATGATGCCGGGCAGCAGGTGAACCCACGAACCATTCGCGCCTGCATTGATCATGGATGGGCCGAGCCCTGGTTTTCCAATCCTTTAAAACCCGATTGGCTGGTATGTAAATTAACGGCGGAAGGGCGCCGTGCCGCACAGGACACCGCCTAAGACTTTTATTTTCCGAAGAGTCCCCTTTTCACGTTCGAGACCCGGCGAACGCCCCAATTCTCCCTCCCCTTTACAGGCTAGGCGATTCGCCGTTTTTTTTGGCTATCGGGTTTCTCCCCCCTCGTGTTTCCGGTATCGTGTCCCGCTCAGGGAATTTGTGTAAACACCGATCCGTCGCGATTCAACGTGGCGGGATACGGGCGGGATAGTTGAGGCAGAGGGTTCGATGACGGAATTTCTATTCACTGACGTATTGGCCGATCCGACTCTGGTCGCAGAGTTCGATCCAGAAACTGATTCACTCACGGTATTGGGCGGGTCCGCCGAAGAAACCACGGTTGACGGCGATAGCGACAGCGTGTCCATCACCACGAGTTTGGGAACGGTGACCCTTCCCATCGACATCAAAACCCTGACGCTGTTGAACGTTACTTTTTACAACGGCACCCGTCTCTACGTGGGCAACCAATCCGTTCTCACGGATACGGACGATGGCTTCAACAACATTCAAGGAACCGCCGGGAAGGACCAGATCATGGGCCTGGGCGGCGATGATGCTCTGGAAGGCCGCGCCGGAGACGACCTTATGTGGGGCGGTGATGGTGATGATTTCATGGGCGGTGATACGGGGGATGATACCCTGCGCGGCCAATCCGGAGACGATGAGATTTATGGTGATTCCGGCGCCGACAGACTATTCGGTGGCGTGGGTAACGACACCCTGGATGGTGGTTTGCATGATGATGAGCTGGTGGGCCGGGCGGGCGCCGACTCTCTGGTCGGCGGCGCCGGGCGGGATACCCTGCTGGGCGGCACAGGCGATGATACCCTGATCGGCGGCATTGGAGATGATGATCTGCGCAGCGGCACCGGCGATGACATCATCGAGGGCCAAGGCGGCGCTGATTTCATCCTCGCCCGGGCGGGGGTCGATTCCGTTGACGGCGGCAGCGGCGACGACAGTATTTTTGGCGGCACCGGCGCGGACACCCTGTTGGGGGATAACGGCGACGATGTCATCAGTGGAGGTAGCGGCGACGATATTATCGACGGTGGCGACGGGGCCGATGATATCGATGCCGGATCGGGCCTTGACCATATCGATGCCGGATCGGGCGATGACACGGTGAATGCCGGAGACGGTAATGACACGATCCTGGCCGGGGCGGGTAACGATCTTATCCGCGGCCAAGAAGGTGACGATTCCATCATTGCCGGGTTCGGCAACGATACCGTGTTTGGCGGGACCGGGGCGGATACCATTTTTGGCCAAGGTGGCGACGATCTGTTGATCGGCCGAGCGGGTGCCGACTCTATTATCGGCGCCAGCGGTGCAGACACGATAACCGGCGGCACGGGCGACGATACCTTGCTCGCGGGGAGTGGTGATGACGATATTCGCGCCGGCGTCGGCGCTGATTCTATCGACGCCGGGAGCGGCAATGACCTGGTGTTTGGTCGGGGTGGTGTGGATTACATCTTGGGCGGCGCTGGTGCGGACTCCATCTTCGGCGGTGGTGACGCGGATACCATTTCCGGTGGCCTAGGAAACGATTCCCTGTCTGGCGGCGGTCAAGCCGACCTCATAACCGGAGGGTCCTTTAACGACACGCTGATTGGTGATGACGGCGCAGATACTTTGTACGGCGATACAGGCAGCGATTCCCTCGTGGGGGGTGACGGCGATGATATCCTGAACGCGGGCGACACCGGGGCCGACACCTTGTTTGGCGGGGATGGTAACGATTCTCTGGTCGCTGGCGCAGATGGGGATTATTTGTCAGGGGATTTGGGCGACGACACCCTCGTCGCTTCCATCGACGACGACACCCTGATCGGCGGTGTGGGGGCGGATGTGTTCCGCTTCGATAGCACAGAGGCGGCCCGGGATGATATGATCCTTGACTTCACGGCCAAGGACATTCTGGAACTGGATGCCCATAACTTCTACGGTGTTTCTTCCACCAGCGTGACGTCCTTTAAGTTCCTGGGTGGGTTTACGGTGGGCGCGACGTCGGCCCTCCTCAACCCCCGGACATTCACCGCGAAGACCATCGCGACGACGACCTCCAAAGGCAGTAAGTTCTGGTACATTGATGGGGATTATGTTGTCGATGCCTTGGTTGGCACCTTCAAGAGTGGCGCGAGCCTGGGGAATTTTCTGTTAGATGCACCTTCGCTCACCAACCCCAACCCCACGATCACCGGAACCTATTTCGGTTTTGCCATTGGAACCGGTGGAAATACCCTATGGGTCTTCTCGGTCGTGGATACCAATACGACACCCGATGCCTTCGAAGATTTCAATATGATCACGACCATCAGCGTGAATATCTCTTCCGCGGCGCAAATCGTCCTCGTTTAGGGGAAACGCAAACCTCGTAAGAAAAAGGCGCCTGCTTTGGGCGCCTTTTTTTCTGTGCTGTCCACATGCTGAAAATGAGGGGGTCGTTTCGCTGAAATGGTCGGAGCGGCGGGATTCGAACCCACGACCCCTTGACCCCCAGTCAAGTGCGCTACCAGGCTGCGCTACGCTCCGACGCTCGAAGACTTCGCCTCAAAGGGGGCCTCGACGTAGCATTTGCCCCCCTGGCCTGCAAGCCGTTTCGTGAAAAATCGGCCTATCCGAGTGTGGACCGGATGTCCTTGAGTTCGCTCAGCAAGGCGGAGAGTTCTTGGCGAGTGCCGGCATCAAGGCCGGCGGCCGTTTCCCCGTCCTCGGAGCCCCGTTCATCGTCATCGTCGTTGCCATCGCCCAGGCCATTGGCGTCACCGGCGACGACCGCTTTGACCCCCAATTGGCGCAGCAGCTTCTGCACCCCTTTGATGGTGTAGCCGTCATCATAAAGCAGGCTGCGGATGCGGCGCAGAAGATCCAGGTCCTCGGGCCGGTAATAGCGCCGGCCCCCGCCACGCTTCAGCGGTTTGACCTGCGGAAACTTGGTTTCCCAGAAACGCAGGACGTGTTGCGGCAGATCAAGGTCATCCGCCACTTCGCTGATGGTACGAAAGGCACCGGCGGATTTCTTCTCGCGGCGGAAACTGGGCAGGTTTTCAGAATCGGTATCGGACATGCACTCAGTCTAGCGCACCTGACCGGTTGTCACGATAGTCCCCAATCAACCGTTTTCGTTGATCCGTTCTTTGAGGACCTGGGACGGGCGGAAAACCAACACCTTGCGTGGCAGGATGGGAACTTCCTCGCCGGTTTTGGGGTTGCGACCGATGCGCTGACCCTTCTGGCGGATCGAGAAACTGCCGAATGACGAAAGTTTGACGGCCTCACCCCGCGCCAGGGCGTCCGAAATCTCGGTCAAAACCTGTTCCAGCAAGTCGGCGGATTCATTCCGTGACAGACCTACTTCCTGGTAAACGGCTTCGCTGAGCTGTGCCCGCGTAATTGTTCGCCCGGCCATGATATCGGAGCCTCGCTGTTTCTCGACCGAAGCAGCCTAACGAGGGTCTCAAAACGCGTCAATATCAAAGGTTTGATCGGCGGGCTTAATCTGGACCGGAGTGCCAAAAAGCGGTCCGTCACCAGCGAATCAGGGCGCCGCCCCAGGCCATGCCGCCGCCAATCCCTTCCAGGAAGACCAGATGGCCCGGCTGAATGCGGCCATCGCGCACCGCTTCATCCAGCGCCAGCGGGATCGACGCCGCCGAGGTGTTGGCGTGGCGGTCGACGGTGACCACCACTTTCTCCGGCGCGATTTTCAGCTTTTTGCCGGTGCTGTCGATGATGCGCCGATTGGCCTGATGGGGGATCAGCCAATCAACGGCCGAAGCATCCAAGCCATTGGCATCCAAGGCTTCCCGGGCGATATCGGCCAGATTGACCACGGCGTGGCGGAAGACTTCCTTGCCTTCCATGCGCACCTTGCCGACCGTCTCGCCGGACGAGGCGCCGCCGTCCACGTAAAGGATATCGTTGAGGCGGCCGTCCGAATGCAGGTGGGTCGAAAGGATGCCACGACCATCGCCCGTATCCTGGGCTTCCAGCACGATGGCCCCTGCCCCGTCGCCGAACAGGACGCAGGTGTTCCGGTCATCCCAGTCCAACAGACGGGAAAAGGTTTCCGCCCCGACGACCAGGGCCCGATTGGCCATGCCGCCCTTGATCATGTTGTCGGCAACCGAAACCGCGTAAACAAAGCCGGCGCAGACCGCCTGGATGTCGAAAGCGGCGCCCCGGGTCATGCCCAGGGCCGCCTGAACCTTGGTCGCGGTGGCCGGGAACGTAAGGTCCGGCGTGGTGGTGGCCAGCACGATCAAATCCAGGTCGTCGGCGCTTAGGCTCGCACTTTCCAGGGCTTTGCGGGCGGCGGCCAGGGCCAGGTCCGACGTGAGTTCGCCCTCGGCGGCGAAGTGGCGCTGGCGGATGCCGGTGCGACCGCTGATCCAGTCGTCAGAGGTATCGATGGTCTTGGCGAGATCGTCGTTGGTGACGCAGTTGGCCGGAAGATAGGAGCCGGTGCCCACAACGACACTGCGGCGGAGCGCGGATGTCATTGGCTGCTTCCTTCGTCACCGCCGGCCGCTTTGCCCGCTCCGGATTGACCGAAACTGGAGCCGAAGGCGGTGGTACGACCCATGCCTTGGCCCTTACCGTCTTCGGCATCGTGTAGGGCGTTGAGGACGCCGCCTTCAACCAACCGGTTGTAATCGGTGCGAATTTCGTCGTTCAGATGATCGAGAATCAGTTCCACGGCGACTTCGAGCGCATGGGCGAAGCCAACTGCGTCGGTACCGCCATGGCTTTTGACGCAGATACC
>JBMYUJ010000054.1:0-22784 GCA_049605255.1 Magnetospiraceae bacterium | reverse complement strand
TGAAACGCGGCGCATGTTCCTCGATCACAGCCGTTACCGGTTCCATACGCTCCAGCATTTTGATCCGGCTTTGTGCCTGACGCGCCTTGGTCGCCTTGGCGCGAAACCGATCCACGAAATCTTGAATGCGGGCCCGTTCCGCCAATTGCCGTTCCCGCATCTTTCCTTGCAGGAGGAGCTTCTCTCGGCGGGTCCGTTCAAAAGTATCGTAATTGCCGCCATAGGCCACCAGCTTGGCGCCCTCCAAATGTAAGATGCCATTGGCTACCCGGTTCAACAATCGCCGCTCGTGGCTGATGATCAGCAGGCTCCCCGGAAAATTCAACAGATAGTTTTCCAGCCAAACGGTAGCTTCCAGATCCAGATGGTTGGTGGGTTCGTCCAGCAGCAGATAATCCGGCCGTTGAAACAAGGTGGCCGCCAGGGCGACGCGCATGCGCCACCCGCCGGAAAAATCAGATAACGGCCGCTGCCGCTGCGCCGAGTCGAAACCCAGGCCCGCTAAAATCGCGCTGGCACGGGCCTCGGCGGAATGGGCCTCGATTTCCGCGAGCCTGGCGTGAACTTCGGCAATTCTGTCGGGGCTGAGGTCCTCCTGTTCCGCTTCGGCGGAGAGGGCGGTCAACTCCTGGTCGGCGGACAGAACGGTTTGCAACGGTGTTGCCGCGCCGCCCGGGGCTTCCTGCGCGACGGCGGCCAAGGTAGAGCGTGTCGGGCGGGTGATGGTGCCGCCATCCACCGCGCTCTCCCCCAGGATCAACCGGAACAGGGTTGTTTTGCCGCTGCCGTTGCGGCCGACCAGACCGATCTTCGCCTTGGGTGGAATCGTTGCCGAGGCCTCCTCCAATAATAGGCGCCCGGCGATTCGGTAGGTTACGGCATCGATGCGCAGCATTATGACTCTTGCGGGATGTGACCGTCGTAAGCGGTGATCATCTGTGTCAGGCGGTTTGACAGATGGGGCGAAGCGCCACCAAGCGCCGCGTGGATTTCACGGGCCTCGGCTTGATAGGCCCGGCATTTCGCCGCAGGCCAATGTTTTGGCGGGGGTTGCAGGTTGGTGATCCGGTCGGCCAGCTTAACCATCCAAATCTCCCGCGGCTGCGCTTGAATTCGCCTGAGGCTATCGACCATGCGGTCTTCTTTAGGGAGGCTACTGTCTTTGCTCAAGGCCGCGACACCCGCCGCCACCCCGGGCCCAAATAGCGCGGCGAGGGCCTCCAGGGTCACTGAGGTATCCTCCACCGTATCGTGCAGCAGCGCGCATTGCAGGGCGAGATCCGCATCGATCGCTTCCCCCGCCGCGACCACACCCGCCACCTCCATGCACACGGTTGTGACGTGCACCAGGTACGGAAGATCGCTTCCCGGTACTTTTTGTCCCGCATGGGCGGTGGCGGCAAACTGCAGGGCCGCGATGTAGCGTGAGGGGGTCCACATGGGCCGCACCTTACGGGCACCGATGAGGGGGGTAAAGGTCCGTCTTAAAAACTTCGGTCAAACTTCGGTTGCCAGAAACCGCGGATACGTCTATAACCCGCGCCCGTCGCCCGACGGGTTCGGGCATTGGAACAAAATCACATAAAGGGGGCCGCGCAACCATGGCCATCGAACGCACGCTTTCCATTATCAAGCCGGATGCCACGCGGCGGAACATCACCGGTAAAATCAATGCCAAGTTCGAGGACAACGGTCTTCGCATTGTTGCCCAGCGCCGGGTGCAGCTGACCAAAGAACAGGCGGAAGGTTTCTACGCCGTTCATCGGGAACGTTCTTTCTTCGACGAACTGGTCGAATACATGGTATCTGAACCGGTGGTGGTTCAGGTTCTGGAAGGCGAAAGCGCCATTACCCGCAACCGGGAAATCATGGGGGCAACCAACCCCGCCAATGCCGACGAAGGCACGATCCGCAAGGAATTCGGCCTCGATGTGCAAGAGAACTCGGTACATGGCTCCGACTCTCCGGAGAATGCCGTCATCGAAATCAATTACTTCTTCAGCGCCCTCGACCTGGTGGGTTAAGGCTGCCAATTCACAAGGGCGCCGCTGGCGAAAGCTGGCTGGCGCCTTTGGTTTGTTCAGCGTACAGACTGCCGCGCCCGCGACGCTTTCTCATTTCCGCACGGCGGAAAGGGGCAATAAGCGAAATCTTTTTTGCGGCGCCGTTGCAGCGGTTGGATTTCCTGAGTTAAGCTATGGAATAACGCATCCCTGTTTGCAGCTTACAAGGAATTATCCATGGTCACACCAAGGGAAGAAAAGATCAGAACCCGCGCCTACCAGCTTTGGGAAGAAGGGGGGCGGGAACATGGCCGCGAGATGGAATATTGGTTTGAAGCGGAGCGTGAAGTAGCCGCCGCCGAGTCCACCGCCGCAAAACCCGCACCGGCCAAGAAACCGGTGACGGCGAAGAAGCCAGCTGCCGCGAAAAAACCGGCGGCGAAGAAAACTACCACCGCTAAATCGACCACCGCTGCCACGAAGAAAGCCGCTCCCGCCAAGAAAACCACGACAAAGGCGGCCAGTACCGAAACGGCGACCGCCAAGGCGACACCTAAGCGGGCACCGCGCAAAACCACGACCAAAAAGAAAACGCCGTGAGGCGATCCTTGTTGATCTGACCCATTACCGGAAAATAACTACGGTCTTTTTCGGCTCTACAGTCTGGCCCCGTTGACAGAAACGGGACAGGGTGTTTTGATTAAGTGTTTGGAATTCTTGAAATCACAAACGGTCATCCAACTGATGAAACCGCAGGACAATGCCGCTAACATTGCGGCAATCGTCGAAGCCCGCCATCATGATCCATTCGGTTTCCTCGGCGCTCACGAGGAGCCCGGGGGGGTTGTTTTCCGGTGTTTTGAACCCGACGCAGAGGCTGTGACTGTTTTGCGGGCCGATACCCGGGAAATGGCGGTCGCCCTGGTCCGGAGACATGATGCCGGCTTTTTCGAAGGCCATATCGAAGGCGGCAAGAAGTTCAGTTACCTGTTGCGGGTAACACGCGGCGGATGGACCCAGGATATTGACGATCCGTACCGATTTCCACCGCGCTTGGGCGAGCTCGATCTGCACCTGCTGACCGAGGGCACCCATCTTAAGAGTTATGAAAAGCTTGGTGCGCACCGGACTCAACTGGAAGGCGTTGAAGGTGTGAATTTCGCCGTCTGGGCGCCCAACGCAGAGCGGGTAAGCGTGGTCGGCGATTTCAACAACTGGGATGGCCGCCGCCACACGATGCGGGTGCATCCCTCCTGCGGAGTGTGGGAGATTTTTCTGCCCGGGGTGCAGGAAGGCGCATTCTATAAATTTGAAATCCGCTCCCGCAGCGGGGTGATCCTTCCGTTGAAAAGCGATCCATATGCATTTCGCTGTGAACTGCCACCAGGCACCGCCGGGATCGTCGAAGATGATCTGCATTACGATTGGACCGACGATGACTGGATGGCCAGTCGGCAGGGGCGGCACGGTACCGATGCACCTATGTCCGTTTATGAAGTGCATCTGGGGTCCTGGCGCCGCAAGCCGGAGGACGGCAATCGCTGGCTGACCTATCGGGAAATGGCCGAGGATTTGGTGCCCTATGTGCGCGACATGGGTTTTTCCCATATCGAATTATTGCCGGTCAGCGAGTTTCCCTTCGATGGATCTTGGGGGTATCAGCCTATTGGGTTGTTCGCACCGACCAGCCGTTTCGGCACGCCCGATGATTTCCGTTTTTTTGTGGACCGCTGCCACAATGAAGGGATCGGCGTGATCCTGGATTGGGTGCCGGGCCATTTTCCGTCAGACGAGCACGGGCTTGGGTGGTTCGATGGCACGGCCTTGTATGAACATGCCGACCCGCGCCAGGGCAAGCACCAAGATTGGGGCACGCTTATCTATAATTTTGGCCGTCAGGAAGTTGCCAACTACCTGCATTCAAACGCACTTTTCTGGTTGGAGCATTTCCATATCGATGGGCTGCGGGTCGATGCCGTGGCCTCCATGCTGTATCTGGATTATAGCCGGGAGGAAGGCCAATGGGTGCCCAACAAATATGGCGGCCGGGAAAACCTGGAGGCCGTGGCGTTTCTCAAGCGCTTAAATGAGCTGGTCTATAGCCAATATCCCGGTGCTTTTACCGTCGCGGAAGAATCCACCGCCTGGCCCATGGTGTCGCGTCCCGTCTATCTCGGCGGCTTAGGTTTCGGCTTCAAGTGGAACATGGGCTGGATGAACGATACCCTGCGTTACATGTCCAATGATCCGGTGTACCGCAGCTACCACCAAAACCAGCTTACCTTCGGCCTGCTATACGCCTTTACGGAGAATTTCATCCTGCCTCTGTCCCATGACGAAGTGGTGCATGGGAAAGGGTCGCTGATTGGCCGCATGCCTGGCGATGATTGGCAGCGTTTCGCGAACCTGCGGGCCTATTTTACCTTCATGTTCACCCATCCTGGTAAAAAGCTGTTGTTCATGGGCGGTGAAATTGCCCAATTTGCCGAATGGAACCATGACCAAAGCCTGGATTGGCATTTGCTGAACTATCCCAATCATGCGGGGATGCAGGCATTGGTGCGGGATTTGAACTTCCTCTATCGGGATTTCGCTTGCCTGCACAGCTCCGACTCTGACGGGGAGGGGTTCTCCTGGATCGACTGCAACGATACGGCGAACAGCGTGATGTCCTATGTTCGGAAGGCGCCCGATGATGACTATGCCGCAGACCTTGTGATTGTTTGCAACTTTACGCCCGTCGCTCGCGAGTCCTACCGGATCGGCATGCCCCATAGCGGGCGCTTTGTGGAGGTGTTCAACAGTGACGATCCGCGCTATGGCGGGTCGGGTGTTACTCAGCCGGATGGCGTCTGGGCGGAGGCGGCGGAGATGCATGGATTCCCGGCATCCGCATCCCTCCGGTTGCCGCCGCTCGGCGTGACCGTTCTCCGGCCGGATTAGGACACGCGCTGCGCATGGCCGCTAACAGGGATTACGCCATCTGGCCAGGAAACTCCTATCCCCTGGGTGCGACCTGGGATGGCCAGGGCGTTAATTTTGCCCTGTTCTCCGCGCATGCGGAAAAGGTCGATCTTTGCATTTTTGACGAATATGGTCGCCGGGAAGTCGCCCGGCTGGAACTTCCCGAGTATACGGATGAAGTTTGGCATGGCTATTTGCCCAACGCCCATCCCGGCCTGCTTTACGGATATCGGGTTTACGGGCCCTATGCGCCCTCGGAAGGGCATCGCTTCAATCACCATAAACTGCTGATCGATCCCTATGCGAAATCCTTGCGGGGCGAATTGCAATGGCGCAGCCAGAATTTCGCCTTCCGCCCCGACAGCCCGCGGGCAGACTTGACCTTTGATCGCCGGGACAATGCCCGATTCATTCCAAAATCCGTTGTGGTGGATACGACCCACCCCTGGGCGGCACAGCGCGGGCCCCGCATGGCCTGGCAAGACATGATCATTTATGAAGCCCATGTTCGAGGTTTGACCAAAAGCCATCCAGAGATTCCGCCCGAAGAGCAGGGGACCTTTGCCGGTCTGGGGAATGAGGCCGTGATTTCCTACCTGAAGGACTTGGGCATCACCTCGTTGGAACTTTTGCCCGTTCATCCGGTGGTCGATGAACAGCATTTGGTGAATGCGGGCCTGAAAAACTACTGGGGGTATAACTCCTACAACTTCTTCTCCATCGAGCCGCGCCTTCTCGCCACTGGCATGCTCAACGAATTTCGCGCCGCCATTCGACATCTGCACGATGCGGGGATCGAAGTCATCTTAGATGTGGTCTACAATCATACCGGTGAAGGAAACCATATCGGTCCCACCTTCTGTTTCCGCGGTATCGACAACAAATCCTATTATGAGCTGACACCGGAAGACCCGCGCTATTACCTCAACCATACCGGGTGCGGCAATACGGTGAGCCTGCGCCATCCCCGGGTGTTGCAGATGGTGATGGATTCCCTGCGCTATTGGGTGGAGGTCATGCATGTGGATGGCTTCCGCTTCGATCTGGCGACCGTATTGGCCCGAAATGGAGAATTTTTCGAACCCAGGGGGCCCTTCCTTTCCGCCGTGCGGCAAGACCCTGTGCTGTCCAAGGTGCGGCTTATTGCCGAGCCCTGGGATGTGGGTCCCAACGGCTATCAAGTGGGGGGCTTCCCGCCAGGTTGGTCGGAATGGAATGATCGATACCGCGATACGGTCCGCGCGTTCTGGAAAGGCACCAGCGGCCTGATTGGCGAGGTGGCGACCAGCCTGACCGGGTCAAGCGCCTATTTCGGCAGGCTGGGACGCCGCCCCCGCAGCAGCATCAATTTCGTCACCGCCCATGATGGATTTACGATGACGGATTTGGTCAGCTACAACCACAAGCATAATGAAGCCAATCTGGAAGAGAACCGCGACGGCACCAACAACAATAATAGTTGGAATTGCGGCGTCGAAGGCCCGACGCGCGATCCGAAAATCACCGCGCTCCGCTACCAGCAAAAGCGCAACCTTATGGCGACCCTGATGCTGTCTCAAGGGGTGCCGATGATGCTGGGCGGCGATGAACGGGGGCGCAGTCAAAACGGCAACAACAACACCTATTGCCAGGATAACGAGCTCAACTGGTTCGACTGGTCGCCGTTGGAAGGCGAGGATGCGGAGTTTTATGAGTTCACCAAGATGTTGATTGCCCTGCGTAAAAAGCATCCTGCCTTTGGGCGTCCCCGGTTTTTCAAGGGGACCCATATCGGGGAGGATGCGATCAAGGACATCACCTGGTTGTCGCCGGAAGGGCGGGAATTGACGCAGGAGGAATGGGGCCTGGATTACGCCCGCTGTTTTGGGTTCCACCTGGGCGGCGATACGGGGGACTATGTGGGCCGGACCGGGAATCCCATGGTGGACGACCGGTTCATCACGTTGCTGAACGGCCATTTCGAACGCATTCCGTTTATTCTCCCCGGCGCGGCTCTTGGGGAATCCTGGGAGGTTGTCTTTGATACGGCTCGGCCCGGGTTCGAAGATATGACGGCGGTGTTCGGGCCTTTTGATTCTTACCAAATGCAAGGTCGGTCGCTTGTTTTGTTGCGCCATGTGCCGGCGCGCAACAGGGAGCTTTAATCCGTGGCCAAGGGAGATTTGAATACGCTTGCCCAACTCGTGGGCCTGGAACCCAGCTATTGGGATATTTTCGGCGGCTTTCATGAGACCGCTCCGGATGTTCAGAAAGCTATTCTTTCGGCGATGGGTTTTTCCATCGACTCGGCGGTGGATGTGGCCGATACCTGCCAGCGCCTGGAAGAACAGACGTGGCGCAATATACTGGAACCGGTGGTGGTTCTCCGACAGGGGTCGAGCACCCCTTGGGGGGTGTTGGTTGCCCTGCCGGAAGCCTTCAACAGCCGGGTCTGCAAGTGGCATCTGACGCTGGAAAATGGGTATCCGCAGTCAGGGGATTTTCGCCCTCATGACCTGGTGGCCGAAGAGGTGCGCCGTATCGATGACGGTCTGGTCTATAAGCGACGTCTCTCCTTGCCCACGTCCCTGGGCCCGGGGCATCACCGCTTGACGGTCGAGGGGCCGGGTTTTTCCGATAAGACCACGGTCATCGTCGCCCCGCCCCATTGTTTCGATGGCTTCCACGGCGGCAAGGGGCATCGCCAGTGGGGGTTGGCTGGGCATGTCTACGCCCTACGACGCGGCAACGATTTGGGCATGGGTGATTTTTCCGCCCTCGTCGAATTCGCCGATCTCACGGCGGCCCTGGGCGGCGATGTGGTGGGGGTAAATCCGCTGCACGCCTTGTTCCCGGACCGGCCGGAAAATGCCAGCCCGTATTCCCCGTCCAGCCGATTGTTCCTCAATCCGCTCTATATCGACCCGTTGCGCGAGGCACAGGCGATGGGGTTTGACGGGCTGGGGAATGCCAGGATGACCGATACCGGACCTACCGCAGACCTGGTGGACTACCCGGCCATGATGGCGCTCAAGATGCCGATGTTCGAGGCGTTATTTGCGGCCTTTGAGAAGAATGGAAGCCCCCAGCGGGATATCTTTCAGCGGTTCGTGGATGCGGGCGGGGCGCCGCTGCAACGTTTTGCGACCTTCCAGGTGTTGAGCGAACAGATGCCCCGGACCGCCTGGCAACAATGGGAGTCGAAACTGCAAGACCCCAATACCCCTGCGGTCGCATCCTTTGCGGAGAAACATCGCAACCGGGTCCGCTTCCATTGTTATTTGCAATGGATTGCCGATCAGCAGTTGGGTATGGCCGCCGCCCGTTGCGCCGCCGCGCGCATGGCGACCGGGTTGTATCGAGACCTTGCGGTGGGCGCCAGCCCGGATGGTGCCGATACCTGGGCGATGCCCGATGTGTTGGCGCGAGACGTGCGATTCGGCGCACCGCCAGATGCCTTCAACCCCAACGGTCAGGATTGGGGTATTCCGCCGATGAATCCGGTAACGCTGCGCTGCCAGGCCTATAAACCCTTTGTGGACCTGCTCCGCGCCAATATGCGTCATGCGGGCGCACTCCGTATTGATCATGCCATGGCCTTGATGCGTCTGTTCTGGATACCGCAAGGGGCGGATGCCAAATCCGGCGCCTATGTGCGCTATCCTACCGAGGAGATGTTTGCGGTTTTGGCTTTGGAAAGCCAGCGCAATAAATGCGCGATCATCGGTGAGGACCTGGGCACGGTTCCGGATGCGTACCGGGAAAAGGCGGACCGGGAATCGGTTCTTTCCTACCGGGTACTGTATTTTGAACGTTGGCCGGACGGTCTGTTCAAACGGCCCGATGCCTATCCGGAAAAGGCCGTCGCCACGGCCACCACCCATGATCTGCCGACCATTGCCGGTCACTGGAAGGGGCGGGATATCGCGCTCCGCCATTCCCTGGGGATGATCCCTCCAGAGGAAACGCTGAAGAAAATCGCGACCGACCGCCGTGGGGAACGCGCCGCCTTGGTGGGGGCCTTGGAAGATCAAGGATTGTTATCCCGGCCCGTGAATTTGGATGGCGAGGGCGATGCGGAAGAAATGCGAGAGGTCATCCTCGCGATTCAGAAATTCCTGGCTCGCAGCCCGGCGCGTATGATGCTCGTAAACCTAGATGACCTCGCCGAGGAGTTGGAAACCCTCAACCTCCCCGGCACAGTGGACGAATATCCCAATTGGCGTCGGCGGATCAAAGCCACCCTTTCCGCCCTGCAGAATTCTTCGTTCGCCCACAAAATTGCCGAGGCCATGAAGGAGGAGGGGCGGTAAGGTCCACATCCTCCCCCTATTGCATGTAACCCTCAGCCGACCGGCTGGGGTTTGATGCCCCAAATCTCCCGGGCGTAATCATGCACAGTGCGATCAGATGAGAATTTCCCCATATTCGCCACATTCAAGATGGCCATCTTCGTCCAGGCCTCCTGGTTCAAATAGGCCTCGTCCACCGCCTGTTGGCAGGCCATATAAGACTCATAGTCCGCCAACAACATGTAATGGTCGCCGCCGCGCAATAGGGCATCGATAATCGGCTTGTAGCGGAACGGCTCTTGCGGAGAGAAATACCCCTCGTCGATCATATCCAACGCCCGCTTAAGGTCGGTATTGGCGGAATAATATTGCCACGGCTCGTAACCTTGCAGCCGAAGCGCTTCCACCTCTGGCGTTTTCATGCCGAAGATGAAGATATTGTCGTCGCCAACCTCTTCCTTGATCTCGATATTGGCGCCGTCCAGCGTACCGATGGTCAGCGCGCCGTTGAGGGCGAATTTCATGTTGCCGGTGCCCGAGGCTTCCGTGCCCGCCGTGGAAATCTGTTCCGACAGGTTGGCCGCCGGAATAATGATTTGCGCCGCCGAGGCATTGTAGTTGGGCCAGAAGGACACATGCAGCAGATCGCCCACATGGGGGTCGTTATTGACCGTCTCCGCCACGTCGAGAATCAGCCGAATGATCAGCTTGGCCATGAAATAGCCGGGCGCCGCCTTGCCACCGAAATGAATCACCCGGGGCAGGAAGGAGCCCCCATCGGAGTCCTTGATCTGATTGTAGCGGGTGATGATGTGCAGCACGTTCAGAAGCTGGCGTTTATATTCATGGATACGTTTGACCTGAATATCGAACAGCGCCTCCGTATTCACCGCCTTGCCGGAATAGTCGGCGAGGAAAGTCGCCAGTCGTTCCTTGTTCGCTTTCTTGATCGCGGCGAATTCGGCATGGAAATCCGCATCCTCCGCATAGGAGGCCAGCCCGGCCAGTTCAGATAGGTCGCGCTTCCAGCCCGCGCCGATCCGGTTGGTGATGGCGGCGGACAGCGCCGGGTTGGATTCCAACAGCCAGGCCCGTTGTGTTATGCCATTGGTGATATTGATGATCTTGCCGGGGTAGATCTTGTTGAAATCCGCAAACAAGCGGGTGCGCAAAAGCTCCGAGTGCAGGGCCGCCACGCCGTTTACCTTATGGCTGCCGACGATCGCCACATGGGCCATGCGGACGGAATGTGCCCCGTCATCCACCATGGAAACCCGCCGCACGATATCCTGGTCGCCGGGGAACGCGCGGCGGACCTGACGCAGAAACCGGTCATTCAGTTCGAAGATCAGTTCCAGGTGCCGGGGCAGCACGGTGCCCAGCAGATCGATGCTCCAGGTTTCCAACGCTTCCGGTAGCAAGGTGTGGTTTGTGTAGGCGAAGGTCTTTTCAACAATCTTGGCCGCTTCCTCGAATTCGTAACCGTAGACATCCACCAGCAGCCGGAGGAGTTCCGGCACGCCGAGGGCCGGATGGGTGTCGTTCAGTTGCAGGCACACCTCGTTGGGCAGATTGGCGAGGTCATCGTTGGAACGCAGGAAGCGGGAAAGCACATCCTGGATCGAGGCGCTGACAAAGAAATATTCTTGCATCAGGCGCAGCTCCTGGCCGCGCTGAGTCTTGTCATTTGGATACAAGACCCGTGAGAGGTTCTCCGACAGGGTTTTGGTGCGCACCGCGTCCATATAGTTCCCCTCATTGAAATACGAGAGGTCGAAATCACGGCTGGATTTTGCTGACCATAGTCGAAGGTTGGAGACATGCTCGGTTCCGAAGCCGGAGACGGGCACATCAAAAGCCATGGCGATCACTTCATCCGTATCCACCCACTGGGCCTGATGCTCGCCCTTCTCGTTGCGGTAGCGGATGATGCGGCCGCGGAAGCGAATCGGGTAGATCACGCTGGGCCGTTCGAATTCCCAAGGGTTGCCGTAACGCAGCCAGTTTTCCGGATGCTCCATCTGCTGACCGTTTTCGATCCGCTGGGTGAACATGCCGTATTCGTAGCGGATGCCATAGCCATTGCCCGGATAGTCATGGGTGGCCATGGAATCCATCAGACAGGCCGCAAGGCGGCCGAGGCCGCCATTGCCCAGCGCCTGGTCGAATTCCTGACGGGAGACCGCCGCGTAGTCCTGCTCACACAGAGACAGTGCTTCTTGCACCGGATCCAGCAAGCCGAGGTCCAGCAAATGCTTGGTCATGGCCCGACCCGGCAAATATTCCATGGAGAGGTAGTAAAGGCGCTTGACGGACTCTGAATAATGTGCCCGCGCCGCGTGGATATAGCGGCGGCTGAGAATGCCGCGAATATAGTAGGCGAGGGCATAGTACCAATCCCGGGGACTGGCATAATCCGGATCCTTGCCAACCACGTTGATCATGGCGTCGATCAGCGCTTTACGAATTTTTTCCGGGTCTTGGGTTTCGTGCAGCTTGGATTCCAGATCGAAGTCTGTCAGTTGCGTTGCCATGCCAGATCAAGTCCATCGTCAAGGGGGGTAAAAAACGGCGAAATACCTATCGACAGTATCGCCGGGAAGGCGTGTTACCAAACGATTTCGTTGTAGGTGGCAAGATAAGCTTCCGCCGCCCGCTGCCAGCTGAAATCCTTGGCCATGGCCCGCTGTTGCAGGGATTTCCAAATACTGGGCTTATTGAAATAATCGACGGCCCGCCCGACGGTCCACACTACGTCATCCGGGGTGGCGTGATCGAACAAGAAACCGGTGCCGCTGCCTTCGGTCCCCGCATCTTCTACCGTATCGGCCAGGCCCCCGGTACGCCGTACCAGGGGAATGGTGCCGTAGCGCAAGGCGTAAAGCTGGGTGAGCCCGCAAGGTTCGAAGCGGGAGGGGACGAGAAAGCAATCACTGCCCGCCACCATCAAATGGGCGAGGTTTTCATCATAGCCGATGCGCACGCCAATCATGCCGGGATTGATTTCCTGGGCGAACTTGAAACCGTCCTCCAACCAGGAATCGCCACTTCCCAGAATGCAGACTTGCGCCCCCTGGGTCAGGCAGTGGGGAATGGCCGCTAGCACCAGGTCCAGGCCCTTTTGCTCCGTCATGCGGCTGACGATACCGATCACCGGCCCGTCATGGTCTGGCGCCAATCCCATGGTTTCGCGCAAGGCGGCCTTCGCTTTTTTCTTTCCGGCCAAGTTCTTGGCGCTGTAGGAGGCGGGAATCGCCGGATCATTGGCCGGGTCCCATAGGGCATAATCCACGCCGTTGAGCACGCCCTTGAGTTCACGCGATCGGCCCGCCAACAGGCCATCCAAGCCGCGCCCAAAGGCGGGGCCCTGAATCTCCCGGGCATAGGTGGGGCTTACCGTGGTGAGCCGGTCGCTGTATTGCAGGCCTGCCTTGAGGAACGACACCATGCCGTGGAATTCCACCCCATGCAGGCCGAAACTTTCCTGGCGCAGCCCCACGGCGGGGAGCACGGAGGGATCGAAGAGCCCTTGATAGTGGAGGTTATGAATGGTGAAAACCGTTGCGGTTCGACGGCCACCCCATTGCACCAGATGCGCCGCGGTCAGGCCGGTCTGCCAATCGTTGCCGTGAAAGACATCCGGTTGCCACCCAAAAATGGCGCCGCTGGTGCAGATGGTCGCCGCCGCCCGGCACAACAGGCCGAATCGCAGGTGGTTATCGGCCCAATCCTCCCCCTTGGGATTGACATAGGGGCCGCCCTCCCGGTCGTAGAGCGTGGGGCAATCCACCAGGAAAATGGGAACCTTGCCGTCTGGCCCGACCGCGCGCAGTAAACGCGTGGGACCCGCGCCCAGCGGGTCGCCAAGATCAATGGGTTCATCGGTGATCTTGATGAAATTTTCGACTTGCGGATAGGCGGGTATAATGAGGCGTGCGTCGATATCCAGGTCGCGTAATGCGGCGGGGAGGGCGCCGGCCACATCGGCGAGGCCACCGGTTTTGATGAGGGGGTAGGCTTCTGAAGCCGCGAAGAGAACTTTCATGGATGTTGCGACTCCTGGAGATCAATCGACATCGGCACCTTCTGTCCTCACATTCGATTTTCAGTTATAATACATCAGGTTTATGTTATAATAAGAACATTAATCTTCAGACGAACATTTATCCGATCTGCAATTAATTTTTAACTGCGGGCCAACAGGGTCTGCGTTACTTTTTATGTTGCGGGCTCCAAAGAGGAGATCAGCCATGGTGTCACTCGTCACACCGACCACAGACGTGAACGCCGCCTTGCGGCGGACATTGGCGCTTGTTCTGGCCGGCGGCCGCGGAACGCGCCTGCGCTGTCTGACCGAATCCCAATCCAAACCGGCTGTCCCCATCGGCGGAAAGTTCCGAATAATCGATTTTCCCCTTTCCAATTGTTTGAATTCCGGCCTGCGCCGAATCGCCGTGCTCACCCAATACGAGGCGCATACGCTGATTCAACATGTGCAACGGGGCTGGGGGTTCTTGCGCGCCGAACTCGGTGAATTCATTGAAGTATGGCCCGCGCAGCAACGCACGGCAAATGATTCCTGGTACCTGGGAACCGCCGATGCGGTGTACCAGAATCTGAGCTTCATCCAGCACGCAGACCCGGAATATGTGCTCATCTTGGCCGGTGATCATATCTACAAGCAGGATTACTCTTGGATGCTGCACGAGCATGTGAAGCGCGGCGCGGATGTGACCGTGGCCTGTGTCGAGGTGCCCAAGGAGGAAGCCAAGGGGTTCGGGGTCGTGAAGGTGGATGATCAGGACATGATCACCGGCTTCGTGGAAAAGCCCGCCGATCCGCCCACCATTCCCGGCAATAAGAACGTCTCCTTCGCCAGCATGGGGATCTACATCTTCAACATGGAGTTCCTGAATACCCATCTGGAACGGGATGCCTTAGTGGAAGAATCCAGCCGGGATTTTGGCAAAGATCTGCTCCCGTTTCTGGTCGGGAAATGCCGCTTGTACGCGCACCGCTTCAAGGATAGCTGTGTGGCAACCAAAAAAGGATCGGAGCCCTATTGGCGGGATGTGGGCACTATCGATGCCTATTGGGAAGCCAATATGGACCTGACCCGGGTGACTCCGGCCTTGGACCTGTATGACGATCATTGGCCGATTTGGACCTATCAGGAGCAGCGCCCCTCGGCCAAGTTCGTGTTCGACAATGACGAACGGCGGGGTGTGGCCGTGGATTCCCTGGTTTCCGCAGGCTGTGTCGTGTCTGGTGGAACGGTCAGAAGGTCATTGTTATTCAATAATGTACGGGTCAATTCCTATACCCTGGTTGAGGATTCGGTGATCCTGCCCAATGTGGATATTGGGCGCAACACCCGCTTGCGCAAATGCATCATCGATCAGGATTGCAAGGTCCCTGAGGGCTTGGTAATCGGCGAGGACCCGGTGTTGGATGCCCGCCGATTCGAACGTACGGAAAAAGGGATTACCCTGGTATCCCAGGCTATGTTGGCGCGGTTGTAGCCAACAGCCTTTACGGTGACTTGTCCTGGAATGCGGGGGCAAGAGTTGTCATTTGTTTTCCGCCGTCCCTGTGGTTCAATGCGCGGGCAAGGAACCTGCAGGCGGTGGAGGGAATGAATGGCGGGGCACGGATCGAAAAAAGTTGTCTACGCCGCGCTTGCGGGGAACGCGCTTATTGCGATCACGAAATTCGTGGCATCCGCCTTCACCGGCAGTTCCGCCATGCTCAGCGAAGCCATTCACTCCCTGGTGGATACGGGCAACCAGGGCCTGATCCTCTATGGCATGGCGCGATCCCAGAAACCGGCGGATAAAAAGCACCCGTTTGGGTACGGTATGGAGCTGTATTTCTGGGCGTTCGTGGTGGCGATCCTGATTTTTGCCGTGGGGGCGGGGGTGTCGCTCTACGAGGGAATCGAGAAGATCCGCCATCCTCACGCCATGGAGAACGTCTACATCAACTATATCGTGCTGGGTGCTGCGATGATTTTCGAGGCGGGAGCCTGGTGGGTGGCGTTCAAGGAGTTCAAGGCGACTCGGGGCCAGCATTCCTGGTTCAAGGCCGTGCAGCGGAGCAAGGACCCGACCGTGTTTACGGTTCTGTTTGAAGACAGTGCGGCCATGCTTGGCCTGGTCACGGCGTTCATCGGCATCGCCCTCGGTCAGGCGCTGGACCTGCCGGTGCTGGACGGGGTGGCCTCCGTGGTGATTGGATTGATCCTGGGCGGCACGGCCGCCGTATTAGCATATGAATGTAAAGGGTTGCTGATCGGCGAGAGCGCCAAGGCGGAAGTGGTCGCCTCCGTGACCAAAATCGCCAAAGAAACCCCTGGCGTGACCAATTTGAACGAGCTGTTGACCATGCATTTGGGCCCGCAAGACGTTCTGTTGAATGTGAGCCTCGATTTTGACAACAACGTCACGTCAAGTGATTTGGAGACGGCGGTTTCAGCGTTGGAGCGGAAGATCAAAACAGCACATCCCGAGATCAAGCGGGTCTTCGTAGAAATTCAAAGCAAGGACGGGCATTTGGCGGCGATGCATCTATGAGTGAACAAGATCGATTCTCTGGAAGGGTCAAACGCTACGCCAAGGTGGGGACAGCCGTTGGCGGGCTGGCGGCGCGGCTCGCCTCGGAGCGGGTGTTCGGCATCGATGTGGATCGGGACCGCATGGCGCGGGACCTGAAGCAGGCGCTTGGGGGTCTCAAGGGGCCGTTGATGAAAGTGGCGCAGATCATGTCCACCATTCCGGATATGCTGCCGGAAGAATATGTCCACCAGTTCACCGAGTTGCAAACCAACGCCCCCGCCATGGGCTGGCCTTTCGTAAAGCGCCGCATGGCGACGGAACTGGGTAATGATTGGCAAACCCGATTCGCCAAATTCGATCATGCGGCCTCGGCGGCGGCGTCCCTTGGCCAGGTGCACAAGGCCGTGCATCACGATGGCTGGAATCTCGCCTGCAAGCTGCAATATCCCGATATGCGCTCGGCGGTCGAGGCAGACCTCAAACAGCTCAAACTCGCGTTTTCCGTCTACCGCCGCTACGACAAGGCGATCAACCCGGAGGATATCCACGCCGAACTTTCCGCCCGCCTGCGGGAAGAATTGGACTATCGCCGGGAAGCAAAACACCAGCGCCTGTATCGCCATATGCTGTCCGGCGAAGACAACGTGCATGTGTCGGAAGTTATTGGCGATCTCTCTACCGAACGGTTGCTCACCACTGTCTGGTTGACCGGGACACCCCTGATGGGGTTCAAGGAAGCGGATGTGGAGATGCGCAATCAGGTGGCGATCAACATGTTCCGCGCCTGGTATGTGCCGTTCTACCTCCATGGGGTGCTGCATGGCGACCCGCATCTGGGGAACTACACAGTGCGGGAAGACGGTTCGGTCAATCTCATGGATTTCGGCTGCATCCGCATTTTCCCGCCCAGCTTCGTCAAGGGCGTGATTGATCTCTATCGAGCACTAGAGGCGGGTGACGAAGAATTAGCCGTTCATGCCTATGAAACGTGGGGCTTCCAGAACCTCAGCAAGGAAACCATCGCCGTTCTCAACATCTGGGCGGAGTTTCTCTACGGCCCGATCCTGGAGGATCGTTCGCGTCCCATCGACGAGACCAACGCCCCCATGTATGGCGCGGAAGTGGCCGCCCGCGTGCAGAAGGAACTCCGCCGCGTGGGCGGCGTGAAACCGCCTCGGGAGTTCGTATTGATGGATCGCGCCGCCATCGGCTTAGGGTCTGTGTTCTTGCATCTCAAGGCGGAAATAAACTGGTACCGGCTGTTCCACGAACTGGTTGCTGATTTCGATGTGGATGCTTTGACCGCACGGCAAGGAAATGCGCTGAAAGAAGTGGGCCTCGACGCTTAGGACTTTGCAAACTTTCCCTGCTACAGTTCCGCATCGGACCCCGCCGCCGGAGCGCGCATGAAACTGATTGTCCAAATCCCGTGCCTTAACGAGGAAAAAACCCTGCCCGAAACCGTGGGTGATATCCCACGCGAGATTCCCGGCGTGGATCGGGTGGAAATCCTGGTGATCGATGATGGGTCGACGGATCGCACCAGCGCCGTCGCCCGGGAATTGGGGGTCGATCATATCGTCCGCCATCGCACCAAGCGCGGCCTTGCCGCCGCCTTTCAAACCGGGATCGATGCCTGCCTCAAACAGGGCGCCGATATCATCGTCAACACCGATGGCGACAACCAGTATCAGGGTGCCGATATTCCCAAGCTGATTCAGCCGGTTCTTGATGGCAAAGCAGATATCGTGGTCGGTGACCGGCAGACCCAATCGGTGGCGCATTTTTCTGGTACGAAAAAGAAGCTGCAGAAATTCGGCAGTATGGTGGTGCGTCGGGCGTCGGGCGCGCAAATTCCCGATGCGGTCAGCGGCTTTCGGGCATACAGCCGGGATGCGGCCTTGTCGCTGAATGTGCTTTCCACCTTCAGCTATACGGTGGAAACCTTGATCCAAGCGGGGGTGAACCGCTACGCCATCACCCATGTGCCCGTAAGGGTGAATGAAAAGACCCGGGATTCACGGTTGTTCAAATCCATTCCGGAATTTCTCACCCAGCAGATGAGCACCATCCTGCGCGTGTTTGCCATGTACCACCCTTTGCGGGTGTTTGCGATCATCGGGATTTTCCTCACCGTCATCGGCATATTACCCATTCTGCGTTTTTTGTATTTTTATATGATCGGGGACGGCGCCGGGCATATCCAATCCCTGATTATTGCCGGTGTTTTCATTGTATTGGGTTTTGTGACCTTCGTCATTGCACTGCTTTCGGATTTGATCGCCTATAACCGCAAGCTCTTGGAAATTACCGTGGAAAAATTGCGGCGGATCGAACTGGCCTTGCAGGAAAAAGATGACGGATGATTCCCACGCCGAAGCTGAGGCACCTCCCCGGCATCTCCTGTTTTGGGGCACCTATGACCGCAACAACGCCCGGATCCGAATACTCCTGAGCGGCCTTGCTGAAAACGGGGTGCGGGTTTCGGAAATCCACACGGATGTCTGGGGCGGCGTTTGGGATAAGACCCAAATGACCCTTTGGGGGCGCCTCTGGAAATTCCTACGGTTGCTCCTCGCCTATCCGGGACTGGTGATACGATTTTTCACGGCTCCGCGGCCCGATGCGGTTGTGGTGGGCCATCCCGGGCATTTGGATATTCTGATGCTGCAATTTCCGGCGGCTTTGCGGGGAATCCCCATCGTCTGGGATATGTTTTTATCCGCCTATGATACCCTCGTGCTGGATCGCCAAATGGTGAAGCGTGGGAGTTTTCTTGCTGGCCTGATCCACGGCCTGGAAGGCCTGGTTTGCCGCAGCGCCTCCGGTATCGTCATGGATACGGCCGCGCATGCCGTTTTCATCCGCCAGGAATACGATCTTTCGGAGTCTCATGTCGGTTGGGCGCCTGTGGGGGCGGAGGATCTTTTCTTCCATCAACCGATCGGTCAGCGCCCTTCCGATGTACCGCGCAGCGTATTGTTCTACGGAAAGATGATTCCCCTTCATGGCATATCGACGATTCTTGAGGCAGCTCATATGACAGCGGGGGAGGGGATTTCCTGGACCATCATCGGCACCGGGCAAGAGGTCGCCAAAGTCCATGCTGCCTTGGCGGAAGGGCATGTTCCCGGCCTGCAATGGCGGGAAAGCGTTTCCTACACCGATTTGCCGGGACTGATCGACGCCGCCGATATTTGCCTGGGAGTGTTTGGCGGATCGGACAAGGCCGGGCGGGTGGTCCCCAACAAGGTCTATCAGGCTCTGGCCCGTGGCTGCCCGGTGATCACCCGGGATTCACCGGCCATGCGCGCCCTTACGGCGCAGATGCCAGGTTTCGTCATGATGGTGCCACCGGAATCACCTCAGGCCTTGGCGGTTGCCATTGTGGAGATGCTGAAAGCCGATCGGCGCGATACCGTACGCGCGCGCGTGCCAGCGGGAACGTTCGACGGCAAGGCGGTCGCCCGCCAATTCAGCCGAGTCGTGGAAGGGAGCATCCGATGACGTCCGCTCCACAAACGGTTTTTGGGCGCTTCGGTCCCTATCAATCTCCCGAGGGTTGGGTGCCCGCGCCGAGCTATATCATGCGCCGGGCCGCCATTTTGCGGGAGATCGCCGGGCTACCGCCCGGCCGGGCCCTGGAGATTGGCTGTGGATCGGGGGCCTTATTGGTGGATATGCATCGGCACGGATTCCAAGTCTCCGGCCTGGAAACCGCCGATCAGGCGCGACGCGTGGCTCAGGCGATGATCGCGCCCTGGCCGGAAATCGCACTGCATGACGCGCCAGAACCCGACTGGCAGGCGACCTTCGACTGCCTCTTCGCTTTTGAGGTGCTGGAGCATATTGAAGAAGACCGCGACGCCTTGGCCCAATGGTTAACTTGGTTGAAACCGGGTGGGCAGGTGCTCCTTTCCGTTCCGGCGCATCGCGCGAAATGGTCTGTTTCCGATGACTGGGCGGGCCATGTCCGGCGCTACGACGCCGATGATTTTCGCGCCCTTGCCAACGCAGTTGGGCTGGAAAAGATCAGGCTTTCCTACTACGGGTTTCCCTTGTCGAATATGGTTTCCCCGTTGCGGGATTGGCGCAACCGGGCCGCCTTGAAGGCGGAAAACGACGGCCTTTCCCAAGCCCGCCGAACCGCCCGCAGCGGTGTGGAGCGAACCGCCGAACGGCGGTTCTATCCGTTGATCGGGTCGTATCTCGGGGCCGCTGTCGTCAGGGTCATGACGCAGCTGCAATATCTGTCCCGGAAACGCCCCTGGGGGACTGGCTTGTTGCTGTCTGCGCAGAAGGCGGAATCGTGAAGCGCCGCTGGGCCCTTATCGGCATTGTTTTTTCCCTCCTGGGGGTGGCATTCATCGGCTGGCGTCTGGCCACCCTCGATATTGATTGGGCCGCTTTTTCGGCATCGCCAGAAATCTGGATTGCCCTAGGGGGCGCTGCTGCCCTGTTTACTCTGACCGGCGTCTCCGGTGGCATTGGCTGGCACCTTTTGTTGCGCTGTTTTGCACGACGAACCCCTACGGTAATCGACAATGCGGGCTTGGTGTGTTTCAGTCAGATCGGTAAATATCTACCCACCAATCTGGTGCACTTTCTGGGCCGTCACCTCCTGCTGAAAAAATGGGGAGTGGATCATAGCCCGCTCCTGATGGCCTTTACCGCCGAGGCCTTGGTGACAGCCTCTGCTGTCGGGCTCGCCGGATTCATGGGGGGCGGGCAGCTGTTCCTGGATGTACTCGGCGCGCATATGACCCTGGGCACGGCGGCGTTGGCCGTCGCCGGATTTGCGGGGCTTTGCGGGGCGGCGTTTATGGCGAACAGGGTTATTAACCTTAAGCTGGAGCTGCGGGACCCAAAATCGCTCCTCGCGCGTGGAATGGCAGCCTTTTGCCTCTATCTGCTGAATATGGGGATTTTGGGCATCATGGGTTTGTCGCTGCTTGGCAGCGTCGGGGCAGAGGATATGGCCTTTTCCTGGATGGTGGCCGTGGTCTCCATCTCCTGGTTGGTCGGGTTCATTACGCCAGGGGCATCGGCGGGCTTGGGGGTGCGCGATGCCCTCATGGTCTTGATGCTGGAAATCCAGCTTTCGCCAGAGGCCGCATTGCAGGCCACCTTGTTGTTCCGTGCTGCCACGGTTTTTGGCGACTTGCTGGTGTTTGCCCTCGGCTGGGCCTGGTGGCAACAGAGGGGTAAACAACTATTTGCCGCCGAAGAGGCCTCGTCACCCGCCGCTAACCCAGGCGACTAGGCGGGCGACATCTTTTATCGCCACCATGTTCATCAGAGCGAACACACCTAAACCAACAAGGAACATCAGCCGTAGAGCGCGGGGTATCACGTCGAGAGTTGAGGACGCGCAGACGACAATATATGGCCAGATGGGGAGGTAGTACCGAAAGCTATTGCCCCCCAAATAGCCGGTTTTGAGGTAGGAACTCCACACCGAATAAAGATGCATGCTGGCGAAGACGAGGGTGACCAGGAGTGTGGCGGGGAGTATCGGGAAGGGCGGCCGAGGTTGCCCTTTCACCAAGAGCAGGCGCAGCAGGAAAAGCAACATGACACCGATGGGCACAACCACCTGCCAGGCTTGGTAAACCTCGAACGCTGCGTATCGAAAGAACAAGATTTTGATTTCGAGCAGTAGAAATTCGACGAATCCGTAGTCGACCCAATCTTCTACCGGTGTGGAATAGCTGGCGGATTGGTCATAAAAAAAGCCGCCATAGGTCGCGATATTCATGAGGGTGGGGATGCTGGCCAGCAGCGTCGCGCCGCCAAACAATATTCCCGTTGTCAGAAATTGCCGCCGATGGGCCAGGTGGGTTTTTGCCGACAGGAAAAGAAAGGCCGAAACGGCCATGCCGCAGGCCAGGCCCGCGTTCAGCTTCGCCCAGCCGCCAAGGGCCAGCCCCAGGCAGGCGAGCAGTACACCGGTGCGCTTTTCCGGATCCCGGCTCAGGCGCGACAAACCGAAAAAAGTAAGGCCGACGGCGACAAGGGCCAGATTGTCGTTATTCGCCAGACCCGCCACCAAATGCATTTTGGGGGTAGTCGCCAAAATCAAGACATAGAGCGCCCGAGAGAGACCCGACTCCAAAAGCGGCAACCCGGCGGCCAGCAACAGGATAAAACCAGCGATGCCGAGGGCGATATTCAGGCCCCGGATACTGGCGATCAGGCAGCCGGGGTCGTTTCCGCAAACCCAAATCGGCACGCGCGCCATGTGATAATAAACCGATGGGTGCACCAGATAGTTGGGCGTGTCGCTGGGGCAATCCAGGCAGGCGCCTTTCTGCAACCGCATCTCCTCATAGGCAGGAAACAGGCGCGGAGATTCGGTAAGGCTCACCGAGTAGGAAAAGTGGGCCAACTCGTCGATCGGGGCGGGAAAGGGAAACTGCGCCGCCGAAAGCGCGTTCAGGAAAAACAAGATTGTCCCAGCGACGATCAAGCCCGTCAGCCGCGGCCGTGGGGCGGCATCGGTGGCCGGTAAACTCGCCATGGGGGCCCCTGAACAGATACCGAGAAAGCACGGCGATTGTGTCAAGGCCAGACGGGAAACACAACGGGGATTCTAGGGGGCACCCCCAAATCAGTCCTCTCGATGGGCGCTACAAGCGGCGGCCGTATCACACACACGACTGAGATGAATGATGGGGCCATTTTTGATCGCACCCAACTGTATGGGCAGATAGCGACCGTCCGTACTCAGGTAGAGATGATAGGGCGATTCCCGCCATTCCTTCGCGTGGCGAGATTTGAACCCGGCCACGGGTTTGGCCTGGAGCAGTACCTGATAGGCATCGAAATTTTTGCCCCAGATTCGGCGGACACCTTGGCCTTGAAAGGTAATTTCCAGATCGTAGCGGCGCGGCCCGTCATAGACCGGGACGACAACCTGTTTTGGTCCGCCATTCTCCACATGGTCCCGGGCTACCGCCATGGCACGCAGGAAGGTGCTGATGGGATCCAGG
>JBMYUJ010000053.1:0-23673 GCA_049605255.1 Magnetospiraceae bacterium | reverse complement strand
CTGTAATCACAACAAAAGCCCCCGCCAAACGCAGCGGGGGCTTTCTTTTTTACCTTTGAAAACCCGTTACGCAGACGCCAGGGATTTGCCAACGGCGCCGAGATCGGTAAAGGCCTCGTCCAGGCGCGCGCCCATATTGACTTCCGCTTCCCGCAGCCATTTGCGCGGGTCGTAGAATTTCTTGTAGGGGGTGCCGTCGTCGGGATCGATCTGATATTTGAAGGGCCGGGGGTTTGCTTCGACGAATTTGCCCACCGCTTCCGAAAAAGCGAACTGGGTATCCGTATCGATGTTCATCTTGAACACGCCATAGCTCACCGCCTCGGTGATCTTTTCTTTCTCCGAACCGGAACCGCCGTGGAACACCAAATGCAACGGGTTGCTGCCCACATTGTGGCGGCGCGCGACCAGTTCCTGGGAATTCTTCAGAATTTCGGGGCGCAGTTTCACATTGCCGGGCTTGTAGACTCCATGCACATTGCCGAACGAGGCCGCAACGGAGAAAGACCCGATGGGGGCCAACAGGTCGTAGGCTTGCAACACGTCTTCGGGCTGGGTGTAGAGCTTAGAATTATCCGCGGATTCATCGAACTCGCCACCGATGCCGTCTTCTTCGCCGCCGGTCACGCCCAACTCAATTTCCAGGCTCATCCCCAGGGGCGCCATACGCTTCAGCACCCGGGCGCATTCGCTCAGGTTCCAATCGATGGGTTCTTCCGACAGATCTAGCATATGGGAGGAGAACAGGGGCTTGCCGGTCTCCTTGAAGAAGGCTTCGCCGTGATCCAGCATGGCTTCCACCCAAGGGATCAGCTTTTTGTTGGCATGGTCGGTATGCAACACCACGCAGATGCCATAATGCTCGGCCAGCAGATGCACATGCCGGGCGGCGGAAACGGCGCCTAATACCTTGGCCGTGGCGCCATCGGGCATGCCCTTACCGGCGAAAAACTCAGCACCGCCATTGGAGAGTTGAACGATCACGTCCGACTTGTTCCGTGCGGCGGCTTCCATGACCGAATTGACCGTGTTGGTGCCGGTCACATTCACAGCGGGAAGGGCGTAGTTGCCCTCCTTGCACGCCTGCACGAGGGTTTCGTAATCCTTGCCGGAAACAACACCCGGTTTGAGTGCCATGGTTTCATCCTCCAAAATCTAATGTTGGTTTGCGGGACAGTCACCGCCCGCCAATCGAAAAATACGCGGCTTTTGAAAGGGGAGGCTTCGGCGCGTCATCGTCCGTCCCCGGCCCGAACCAAGCCATAAAAATCAGCCAGCGCAAAAGCTATCACCTTCCCCATGCGATGGCTAGGGGGCGGGGGCCAATTTACCTAGGTAATTGCGGGATTCTCCGTGATTGCCTGGATGAAAAGATCGGCGGCGATATTGCCGCCGGAACAGACCACCACGACAGTGGCGCCGGTGATGTCCAAGGCGCCGGAAAGCACCGCTGCCAGCGCCACCGCGCCGCCGGGTTCCACCACGATTTTGAAAGCCCGAAACGCAACGGCGACAGCCTGCAGTGCCGCCGCGTCCGATACCCGCAACCCGGCGCCGACCACGCCAACATCGTAAAGAGCCTGCAGAATTGGAAAGGTGAGGGCGCCCGGTTGGGGCACCAGGAGAGCATCGCAACAGGAGCGCTGATCACCAGAATTATCCTGCCGCTTCCCCGCTGTCAAAGATCGGGCGAAGTCATCGAAATTTTCCGGCTCGACCGTGCGGACTTGGGTCCCCGCCATGGCGTAATCGGCGGCGATGGCGCACCCCGCGCTCAACCCGCCGCCGGAGCAGGGAACCAGCAGGAAATCCGGTTCGATGTGCCGCTCATTGCATTGGCGGGCAATTTCCATTCCCAAGGTGCCTTGCCCGGCGATGATGTCGGGGTGATCGAAAGGGGGAATGATCGTCGCCCCGCGCTCGGTAGCAATCTGCCCTGCGATCGCCGCCCGGTCTTCCGTATATCGGTCATAGAGAATGACTTCGCCCCCCAGGGCGCGGGTATTGGCAATTTTCGGGGCCGGGGCATCGGCAGGCATCACGATAGAGGCCTGGATATTATGCAGTCGGGCGGCCTCGGCAACCGCCTGGGCGTGGTTTCCGGAAGAAAAGGCGACGACCGGTCCGCCGCCCTGGTCCATATGCTTACTGATGGCGTTGAAGGCACCGCGAAACTTGAAAGAGCCCGTGCGCTGTAAACATTCCGCCTTCACCAGCAAACGGCCGCCGAGTTGATCATTCAGCAGGGGCGATTCCAACAAGGGTGTGACGACGGCATGCCCCTGCAGCCGCTGGTCGGCGGCTTCCAGATCGGCGTAGCTGGGATTAAATGCGTCCAAGTAGTCCATGAACGGCTTCCAGCACGATGGGATGAGTCATGGGTGGCACATGCCCCGCGCCCGGGATGGTCCGAAAATCGGCTACAGGGATCTGCTGCGCCATTTCCGCAAAGGTCTCGGGGGTCAGCACGTCTGACAATCCGCCGCGCACCCCGGCGAGCGGAATGCACGTAAGTGTCCGATAGAGCGGCCAGAGATCGGGATAAACCCCCTTGGCCTTGATAATCGGTTGTACGATGGCCGTATCCCAATCCACATGCAACATGCCGTCTTCGCGGCGGCGGTACGTGCCCTCCAGCAGGTCGGTCAAGGCGGCGTCGGGCACCTTATCCAGCTCCGGCATGGCCTGGCGGATGGCCGCCAGTGCGTCCGGCCAGTCGGTGCGGGGGTTGTCGGTGCCGATCAGGTCGATAATGCGGTCGATGCCCCCGGCATTCACCTGCGGCCCCACATCATTGAGAAAGACCCCAGCAAGGGAACTGGGCGCGGCGGCGCCCAGGGCCATACCCAGAATACCGCCGAGAGAGATGCCGATAACCACCACATGGTGAAGATCGAGGATGGTCAGCAGGTGGCGGATATCTTCGAGATAGGTTTGCGGCTGGTAGTTTTGCCATTTGGGATCCCATTCGGAGAGGCCGCGGCCCCGGTAATCAGGACAGATAAGGCGATATTGCTGGCCAAAGATATCGGCAAATCTCTGGAAATCGCGAGAATTTCGGCTGAGCCCGGCCAGACAAAGCAGCGCCGGTTTACCGTTTGCCGCCTCTGTCGGCACATAATCGCGATAATAAAGCTTCAGGCCATCGAAAGAGTTGTACCAACCGTCTCGCCAGGGTAGAGGGGAATAGGGCGTGGACAAGGTCAAGCGTTGATCGGTTGGTTGATGAAGTCTTTGTCTCGGTCGCTTTCAAGCGACTTAACCAAGGCGATAAAATCTTTGCTGATCATGGTCACCGCGCCGGATTCATCCTCGAAGGGGAGAAAGACCCGTTCGTCATTCAAGAGGTCGGTCATCCGCTGGTAGCGTTTCAGAAAGAAGCTACCGGTGACAACCACGCCGGATTTGAAGGTGATCTCGACCTGAGACCGCATTTTTTCGACGACGAGTGTGTGCTCTGAAGAGTGAAACATTCCTCATAACCAATACTGAAAAAAAGGGCGCCCATGGGCTAGCAGCGCGTTAGTGTAATTCAACTTGCGATTTAACGCAGCAAATCCTTGTTCAGGGTCATGGCCACCGCAGTTCCGGTGAGCAAACGGTACACCTGAAGATTCTCCATGACGCGCATGACGTAATTCCTGGTCTCGCTGAACGGGATGTTTTCCACCCAATCGATCGCTGCGTCTGTGTTTCCCCGGCGTGGGTCCCCATTTAATTTGATCCAGGCACGAGATCGGTGCGGCCCGGCATTATACCCCGCTAGCGACAACACATAGGACCCATCAAATTCAGCTAATCTGCCTTTAAGATAGGATTGCCCAAGCGTCATATTATAGGTCGCATCGTCCAGCAGGCGATCCCGGGCGTATTTGAGGTTTTCTTTTTTTGCCACCAATTTCGCGGTGCCGGGCATAAGCTGCATCAAGCCACGGGCGCCTGCCGGGCTGATGGCCCGCTGATCATAGGCGCTTTCCTGCCGAATAAGGGCGAGGACAAGGGCCGGTTCCGGTTCCGTCGATCCTGTCGCCAATACCGGGTAGGCGTGGGGTAAAAGGCCGAGACCTTCCCGGTGGGTACGCTTGGCGATATGCACACCCATATCCTGGCGTCCCAGTTCAACCGCCAGATCGCAGGTCAGGGACCGCCAGGGCAGGGTATCCTCCTGGATGGAAATCACATAGAGGAAGGTGCGCAAGCGCCGATCTTCGCCTAGTTGAGCCAGAATCCGCGCGCCGCGCACGGCCTCATGGTTGGCAAAGCGCTGCTTTGTCTCCGTATCGATCTCGGGCTTGTCGAAATCAATGGCTTTCGGGGGGAGACCCAGCTTTTCCGCCGCCAATTGGCCGTAATAGGTGGTAGGATGAGCGATTGCCTGATTGTACCAGGTGTGGGCGGTCTCCCGATCCCCCTTGGCTTCGTAGGCGCGCCCGGTCCAATAGGTGCCCCTCCCAACGCTGATGGGCGTAAACACATCGGCACGGAAGGCGTCGAAATGCTTGAGGGCCGTATCTGGCTTTTTCAAGTATCGCAACGCGATCCAGCCCAGATACCATTCCGCCTCGGCATGTTCGAGACCCGTGGTCAGCCCGTGGTCCTTGGCTAAATCATAGGCCAAACGCGCATTGCCGCGGCGCAGGGCATAGCGGGAAAGTATATGTCGTTCCTCCCAGACGACCTCTGGGACGCCGCCCATAATGGGAGTGTCCTTCAAATAGGCGGCGGCGTCGGCATGGCGACCTTTTCGGCGGCGCCAGCGGATCCTGTCGAACACCAAACCAGGATCGTTCTGCAAGGTGTCTGGCACCGCCCCCACCAGCTTATCCACATTCTTGCTTTTGCGGTTTGCAAGGGCGAGTCTGGCCTCGGCGACGGCGCGGTAGTCTTTGCCGACCCGCGTAAGCATGCGCTGAGCTTGCGCCCGTTCCCCATGCCAAAGCATATAGGATAATCGTGTTTCATGGTCCTCGGCGGTGAGGTTTTTGCCGAATTCCTTGAGGAACGCAGATTCGCTATTCGGGGAAAATTCCTCGCTCCGCCAGGCTTCCTTGGCGGTCTGGAGGGCTTCCGTATCGTTGCCAAGGGCGCGCTGGGCGCGGGCGAGGCGGTAAAATCCGGTGGCTGTTATCGGGGGGCGTTTCTCGAACCACTCAACAATATTTGTAGATTTGGTCGACCAGGGCATGAGGATTTCGACTTTTGCCCGCATCCGTTCGGATCGCGGCCAGCCGGGATGATCCACCAGGAAATCCACCAATTCCCGGTATCGGGCATCCGACCCCCGCTCACTCAGGCGCAGCCAAGTAAACAACAGCTTGGCATCTGTGCTGCCCAACTGATTGGTTTTCTCCCTGAGGGCGGACCAATTTTTCTTCTCAAGGTCCTTAAGCGCCGCCAGGGCGGTTGCCCGATCCTTGGCGCTTAAAGTTTCCGCCTGCGCCTGAGGTGCGGCGGTAAAGGCATGGAGCATCAAAAGGGTAAAACAAACAGCGCGCCAAAGGGCTTGTCGCGCAGACAACTGAAATCTGAACTGGTTCATTCCGGGTCCCATGGGGAGAGTGTGGGTACGCACAGTGATCGTAACAACCGCAGTATGGCGACAATGAGATAAAAACTTTGTAAAGGACCCGTCGCCGCTAGGCTTGCCGCGCTTCCGCCCGGGGAGTATGTTCCGGGATTTCCTCCCCGCCATAAGGGGCGGAGAAGAGGACCATCTGGGTAATTTTGTTGGAGAACATCATGTTTTCGGGTTCCATCCCCGCTCTCATCACGCCGTTCAAGGATGGCGCGGTTGATGAAGCAGCCTTCCAGAATTTTGTGCAATGGCAGATCGATCAAGGCGCCTCTGCCGTGGTTCCGTGCGGCACCACGGGCGAATCGCCCACGCTGAGCCATGATGAGCATAAACGGGTGGTGGAACTTTGCATCGAGGTCGCGAAAGGACGGGTGCCGGTCATCGCAGGCGCGGGGTCGAATTCCACCGCAGAGGCTATTGATCTCACCCGCCATGCCAAGGAAGCGGGCGCGGATGCGGCCCTGATCGTGACGCCTTACTACAATAAGCCGACCCAAGACGGGCTGTATGGGCATTACAAGGCCATCAATGATGCGGTCGATCTGCCGCTGATCATTTACAATATCCCGGGCCGCTGCATCGTGGATATGTCGGTTCAGACCATGGCGAAGCTGGCCAAGCTGCCCAATATCGTCGGCTGTAAGGACGCGACCCAGGATCTGGCGCGGCCCATCGCCACCCGTCTGGCCTGTGGGCCGGATTTCTGCCTGTTGTCGGGCGAAGATGGCACGGCGGTGACCTTTTTGGCGGGCGGCGGCCATGGATGTATTTCCGTTACCGCCAATATCGCCCCGGCACTCTGCGCGGCGATTCAAAAGGCCTGGCAAGACGGCGACACCAAAACCGCCATCGCCCTGCAGGACAAATTGTTTCCTGTGCATGAGGCGCTGTTCTACGAATCCAGCCCGGCGCCGGTGAAATATGCGGCCAGTTTGCTCGGCAAATGCACGGAGGAGGTTCGGCCCCCGTTGGTAGCGGCCTCGGAGGGTGCGCGGGTAGCCTTGAAAGCGGCGATGACGGGCGCGGGATTGCTGGGTTAATTCATGGCCACGAAGAAAAAGGGTCCACCTGGCCGAATCGCGGTCCAGAACCGAAAGGCACGGCATGAATACTTCATCGACGATACGGTGGAGGCGGGGATCATGCTGCTTGGGACCGAGGTGAAGTCTCTCCGGGCCGGTCGAGCCAATATTTCCGATGCTTATGCCGCCGAAAAAGACGGTGAACTGTTTTTATTCAGCGCGCATATCTCCGAATATAACGCGGCGAACCGGTTCAACCACGCGCCCTTGCGGCCGCGAAAGCTCTTATTGCACCGGCGGGAAACGGCAAAGTTGCTTGGCGCCGTGCAGCGGCAGGGCATGACTTTGGTGCCGCTTTCCATCTATTTTAACGACCGGGGTTATGCCAAGGTTGAACTTGGTTTGGCCCGTGGTAAAAAAGCGCACGATAAAAGGGATTCCATAAAAGAGCGAGAATGGAACCGAGATAAAGCACGGATGCTTCGCGGTCGCGATTACTAGAGTGCGATCGGATGGGGTGAATGCACTATATGCATTAATCTCGTTCGTGAATTGCCCTCTAATTTTATGAGCCGGGGCGGATTTACGTTTTAGGTGGGGTCACGCGACGTGAGTCCATTTCAAGCAATCCAACCCTAATGTTTTGGAGGAGTAAATATGTCTAACCCCCTATTACATCTCGTATTTGGCGGCGAAGTCGAAGATCCCACAACCAATAATTTCACCAATATGGATGATTTGCACGTGGTCGGCTTGTTCCCCAGCTACGACGAGGCGCTCAAAGCTTGGCGTGGCGCCAGCCAAGCCCGCGTGGACGAAGCCCATGTGAAATATGTGATCGTGCATTTGCACCGGTTCTTGGATCCGGAGCATCCCGAAGCCGAATAAACGCTGCCGCTTATTCGGTGCGGGAAGGTTCCGTATCCGGGCCTTCCCGGCGTTTCCCCTCTAGTTCCCGGTCGGCGCGGGCCTGTTCCAAGGAATGGGTGCGCTTGGTTGCCTTGGTTTGACCGTGGCGGGTGCGGTTCTCGTCTGCCTGCGCAGCTTTTTCCTGGCGCTGCCGCCGTTTGCGTTCCTGCCGCAGGTTAATCAGGTTGCTCATTTTCTGAAGCGGGGGCTAGCGGCGCGGATGGCGGCGTCAAAGGCCGTATAATCCCGGGTCACGGGGAATTGCGGAAATTCGGCGACGATATTCTCTGGAGGGCAGAAGAAGATCCCCGCATTCGCGGCCTTCAGCATATTGGTATCGTTGTAGGAATCGCCAGCGGCAATAACGTGAAAATTTAATGCTTTAAGGGAGTTGACAGCAGCCCGTTTATGATCGGCCATGCGCAAGGTATAGCCGGTGATTTTGCCGGAATAGGCGATGTCCAAGCGGTGGCAGAATAGGGTGGGACGCCCCAACTGCTTCATCAGGGGGTCGGCGAATTCATAGAACGTATCCGACAGGATGATGACCTGGAAATCTTCCCGTAAGGCATCCAGAAAAGCGCGGGCGCCCTCCAGTGGGCCCATCTCGCCAATCACTTCTTGGATGGTATCGATTCCCAGGCCCTCACGGTCCAGGATATCCAGCCGATATTGCATGAGAACGTTGTAATCAGGCTCATCGCGGGTTGTGCGGCGCAGTTCCGGCAATCCCACACGATCCGCCACGTTGATCCACACTTCGGGGACCAAAACCCCCTCAAGATCCAGGCAAACCACTTCCACGGTGCAACTCCCCCTTATCCCGCCGACAAATTCTCCCGGATCAACCCGAATACATTGTGGAACATGTCTTCGGTCAGTCGCCCAGTGTTGGTGTTGTATCGGGAACAATGGTAGCTGTCGACCAGAACGAGGCCGTTTTCCAGATTGTGAACCGCGCCATGGGCGAATTTGCAAAGGCTCTTGCGATACCCGAGGGCGGAGAGCACGGCGCCATGGGCCACCGTGCCCAGAGCCAAGATCACCTTCAACCCCTCGGTTTGGGCGATTTCCTGCGCCAAAAACCCGTTACAGGCTTTGATTTCCGCGCCCACCGGCTTGTTTTGCGGCGGCACGCAGCGCACCGCATTGGTGATGCGGGCATTTTGCAAGCTTACGCCATCGCTGGGGTCTGCCCCATAACTGCCTTTTGAAAACCCGAATCGATCCAGCGTTGGATACAATAAATCTCCCGCGTAATCCCCGGTGAACGGCCGTCCTGTGCGATTGGCGCCGCGCAAGCCCGGCGCCAGGCCGACAATCAGCAATCCCGCGTTATTGGGACCGAAAGTGGGAACGGGCTGATTGAACCAATCCGGCCAACTGGCGACGTTCTGCGCGCGGAAACCGGCGAGCCGAGGGCAGCGGGCGCAATCACCCGGAGGCATAGAATCGGGCATGGAAAATACGGGTCCGGCGTCGGCCTATTTGAAGGCGGTTTTCATATAGGCTTCTGGATCGGAGAGGTGGACATCGTCCTCGCCGTCGTCCATGTCGTCGGGGAGATATCGTTGCGGCACGGCGCGGGCGCCCTCATCCCGGTCCGAATGGCGGGCCTGTCCGCGCGAGATCACTGATTCCAGGTCCTGCAACTCGATGTAGACATCCGCCTGGCGGCGCAGTTCATCGGCCACCATGGGGGGCTGCGACTTGACGGTGCTGACGACAGATACCCGCACACCACGCCGTTGCACGGCTTCGACCAGACGCCGGAAATCGCCATCGCCCGAAAACAGCACGATATGGTCCAAATGGTCGCTCATCTCCAAAACGTCGATGGCGAGTTCAATATCCATATTGCCTTTGATCTTCCGGCGGCCCGTCGGATCCGTGAATTCCTTCGTCGGCTTGGTGACCATGGAAAAGCCATTGTAATCCAGCCAATCGACCAGCGGTCGGATAGGAGAATACTCCTGGTCCTCGACCAGAGCCGTATAGTAGAAAGCCCGGATCAGGCGGCCTTGTTTGGCAAAGCTTTCGAGCAGCCGCTTATAATCGATATCGAAACCAAGGGCACGGGCCGCCGCATAAAGGTTGGAACCGTCGATAAACAGCCCGATTCGTTCTTGAGGATAAAAATCCATGATTCTCAATTCCTTGAAATGAAATAGGTCGGCACATCTGCGCGCTTTTTTGAACGCGTCTTTCCCGAATATCTCGATGTGTGGTTCTAGGCGATAGGTAGGGGCGAAGTACGCGTTACGCAAGGAGAATTCAGGAGCGTCTCATCATGATCCTCGTGGCATTGGGGGCAAATCTGCCCAGCCCCGCCTTCGGTCCCCCCAAAGAAACTTTGGAGGCGGCGCTACGGGTCTTCCCGGAATACGATCTGGAGGTCCTTGCCCGGTCCCCTTGGTATCATACGGCGCCAGTACCCATTTCAGATCAATCTTGGTTTGTGAATGGGGTGGTCTCTATCGCCACGTCACTGGCGCCACATGCCACTTTGGTCGGCCTGCAAGCCATTGAGGAACGTTTTGGGCGGGTTCGGAGTGCGCCGAATGCCGCTCGGACGCTGGATCTAGACCTGCTGGCGTATGGGAATACCATTTTAATGGAGGAGGGAAACACCTTGCCCCGTCTCACCTTGCCGCATCCCAGATTGGGCGATCGCGCTTTTGTTTTGTATCCATTGCGGGACGTGGCGCCCGGTTGGCGACACCCGGTTTCCGGCGAGTCCGTAGACGACTTGGTTGCGGCTCTGCCACAAGGTCAGGAAATCAGCCGCTTGCCAACCTGATCGGGCCAGTTGCTTTCCGGTACCCGAAGACCATATCATAAAGAGTATTCATGGGAGGGAAGCCCTTGTGTTTCCGTCCCGGATGCGTATAGTGCGCCGCTTGGCGATATTTTAAGGAGACGTCCCCATGGCCCGCGTTACCGTGGAAGATTGCGTTGAAAAGGTCGAAAACCGGTTCGATTTAGTCATGTATGCGGCCCAGCGCGCCCGGAATATTTCCGCCGGTGCGGAACTGAACCTGGAGCGGGACAACGACAAGAACCCGGTGGTGGCTCTGCGTGAGATCGCCGAAGAAAAAATCACCGTCCCCGAATTGCGCGAAGCCCTGATCGCCGGCCAGCAAAAAGTGGTCAGCTTCGAGGAATTCGCAGAGGACGATGAAGCGGAACTCTTGGAAAGCCAACGGGAAGAAACCGCCGATCCCTCGATCAGTGAAGAGATGGCGGAAGACGTGCTGAATATCGCCGAACCGACCATGCCCAATGATGCGGATGGTGGTGTTGAACTTCTGACGGGTGACGACGATATCGTCTAGCCCCCTTATCAAGGAGACATCGGCGGTTGATTCGCCAGTACGAACTGGTTGAGAAGGTCAAGGCGTACGATCCCGCCGCCGACGAGGATAGTATTAACCGGGCGTATGTGTTCGCCATGCGGGCACATGGGGCGCAAAAGCGGGCATCGGGCGATCCCTATTTTTCCCATCCCCTGGAAGTCGCCGGTATCCTGACCCGGTTCCGGCTGGATGCGGACTCCATCGTAACCGCATTGCTGCACGATACGCTGGAAGATACGCCGACCAGCCTGGACGATATCGAAAAAAATTTCGGCAATAACGTCTCCCGGCTGGTGGATGGGGTCACCAAGCTTACCCGCATCGAGCTGCAATCAGACCATAAACAGGCAGAAAACTTTCGCAAACTGCTCCTCGCCATGTCCGAGGATATCCGCGTGCTGTTGGTCAAATTGGCCGACCGGCTGCACAATATGCGGACCTTGCGCTACATCAAGAAGCCGGAAAAGCGGGTCCGGATCGCGGCTGAAACCCTGGAAATCTATGCTCCCTTGGCCGAGCGGATCGGGGTGCAGGAAATCAAAACAGAACTTGAAAACCTGGCCTTCGCCGAGGTCAATCCGGAAGCCTTTGAGTCTGTCGTCAATCGTTTGGAGTTTTTGCGGGCGGAAGGGGAAGACCTGACCCAGCGGATCATTGGCGAGTTGAAAAAAGGCCTACGGGTCGGTGGCGTGGTGGCCACCATCGCAGGGCGGGAAAAAAGCCCGTATTCCATTTGGCGCAAAATGCAGCGCCGGAATATCACCTTCGAACAGCTCAGCGATATCATGGCCTTCCGCGTTATCGTGGAGAGTGTCGAGGATTGCTATCGGGTCTTGGGGCTGATCCACGGCAATTATCCGGTCGTGCCGGGGCGGTTTAAGGATTACATCAGCACGCCGAAGCCCAATGGCTACCAATCGCTGCATACGGCGGTTCTGGGTCCCGAGCGGCACCGCATCGAAGTGCAAATTCGCACCCAGGAAATGCATGAGGTGGCGGAACTGGGCGTGGCGGCCCATTGGCAATATAAACAGGGCACGCGCACCGACGGGAAGCAATATCGCTGGCTCCGTGAATTGCTGGATATCCTGGAACACACATCCAACCCGGAGGAATTCCTGGAACATACCAAATTGGCCATGTTCGAGGATCAGGTGTTCTGCTTTACCCCTAAGGGCGATCTTTACGCCTTGCCCTCTGGTGCGACACCGGTGGACTTCGCCTATGCGGTGCATTCCCAAATCGGCGACACCTGTGTCGGCGCTAAGATTAACGGGCGTATCCGCCCCTTGCGCACCAAGCTGGAAAATGGGGACCAGGTCGAGATCATGACCTCGAAGGCGCAAACACCGTCGCCGGCCTGGGAGAAATTTGTCGCTACTGGCAAGGCGCGGGCGGCGATCCGCCGTTTCATCCGGCAACGTCAAAAGGATGAATACGCCAATCTGGGCCGCGCCTTGTTGCAGCGGGAATTCCGGAAAGAAGGCTATGAATATACCGAAAAGGCGCTCGACCCAGCTTTAAAATATTTTGCTATGGCAACGGCCGAAGATCTCTGCGCCGAGGTGGGCGCGGCGCATCGGACGGCGCGGGAAGTGCTGGAAGCCGTTTTCCCAGGCCTTAAGGAAAAGGCGGCCAGAGAAGCGGCTCGGAAAAAAGAGAAACGCCAGCTCACCGCGCCCCCGCGTCCGCAACCCAAGGACTCTGATCAGGCGATCCCCATCCGCGGTCTGATTTCAGGCATGGCGGTGCATTATGCTCAATGTTGTCACCCTTTGCCGGGCGACCGCATCGTGGGGATCATCACCACAGGCAAGGGCGTGACCATTCACACCATCGATTGTGAAAACCTGGAAAACTATCAAGACGATCTGGATCGCTGGATCGATGTGGCCTGGAACCAGGAAAATGAAAATGTCACCCCCCGGGTGGGGCGGTTGCAGGTGACCCTTGCCAACGAACCAGGCAGCCTGGGGAATCTGTCCACGGTTATCGCCAAGAATCACGCCAACATCGTGAATTTGAAGATCACTAACCGGGCGGTGGATTTCTTCGACATGCTGGTCGATGTGGAAGTGGACGGGGTAAAACATCTGTCTCATATCATCGCGGCACTGCGCGCGTCTCCCGCGATCAGTTCCGTAGACCGTTTCCGGGGGTAGACGGCATCGCGGGACAGGCCTATATGTGCCGTCTCACAGTCACCGTCGATCACAAGGCCTTCTTCCATGTCAGATACTCTTCGTCTCGGGGTAAATATCGATCATGTGGCGACCATACGGAACGCCCGGGGCGGCGCTTTCCCCGATCCCGTTCGTGCGGCCTTGATGGCGGAAGCGGCGGGGGCGGATGGGATTACCGCCCATCTGCGGGAGGATCGACGGCATATTTCCGACGATGATATCGCGCGGCTCTCCAATGCCTTGAAACGGCCATTGAATCTGGAAATGGCGGCAACCCAAGAGATGTTGGAGATCGCCCTGCGTCATCGGCCCCATGCTGCTTGTATCGTGCCGGAAAAGCGCGAGGAACGGACGACGGAGGGCGGGTTGAATGTGGCCGGGCAACAGACCGAGCTGAAACCCTTTGTCACCAGACTCACTGAGGCCGGTATCCGGGTCTCGCTGTTTATCGAACCGGACCCCGCGCAGTTGGATGCGGCCAAGGCCGTGGGCGCGCCCGTGGTGGAGTTGCACACGGGGGCCTATTGCGATGCCACGGGGTCGGAACGGGACCAGCAGCTGACCCGCGTGGAAACCGCTGCCGCCCATGCGCTCGCCATTGGGTTGGAATGCCATGCCGGGCATGGGCTGACCTACGATACGGTGGGCCCCATTGCGGCAATCCCCAATATTGTCGAACTGAATATCGGGCATTTTCTGGTGGGCGAGGCGATTTTCGTTGGGTTCTCTGCCGCCATCGGCGAGATGCGAGAGCGTATGAACCGGGCCCGCCTCGCATGATTATTGGCTTGGGCACAGACCTATGCGATGCGCGGCGCATCGAAGCGACTCTCAAGCGTCATGGAGATCGTTTCACCGCCCGGATTTGCACCGACCGGGAACGGCAACGGGCCGATCGGCGGCAAAACCGCGCCAGTGCCTACGCCCTTTTATTCGCCGCCAAGGAGGCCTGCGCCAAAGCCTTGGGAACGGGATTTCGCCAAGGGGTTTTTTGGCGCGATATGGAAGTGCGCAATCGGCCTTCGGGGCGGCCCTATCTCAACCTCACGGGCGGCGCCTATAAACGGCTTACGGAGATCACTCCACCCGGATTTGCGCCCATGGTGGAAATTTCCATGACCGATGAATTTCCCCTGGCACAGTCCATCGTGATCGTTCAGGCATTGGACCCCACCTTGGCGGCGTCGCGGATCGACTGACCCCAAGAATGATGACGGACCCTTGACAGTCGGGGGCGTTCTTGGCTTGATGCCGCGGACCTTCCACGGCAGAGCCGTTCCGCAGGACAAAGGTAGAGAATAGATGGGAAAAGTTTCCTTCTTCTTCGAATTGGGCAGAACGCTGTTCTATGCGTTTCTGATCGCCGTGGTGGTCCGTACTTTTGCCTATGAACCGTTCAATATTCCCTCCGGCTCTATGATGCCCACGCTGCTGGTGGGAGATCATTTGTTTGTGTCCAAATATTCCTACGGATACAGCCGCTATTCCTTGCCGTTTGGGTTGCCGTTATTTGAGGGTCGTATCTGGCAGAGCCTGCCGGAGCGCGGCGATGTGGCGGTGTTTCGCCGCCCTGGCAACGAAAATGAAGACTATATCAAGCGTATCATCGGCCTTCCGGGCGATACCATTCAGGTAAAAAAAGGCATCTTGCATATCAATGGCAAGCCGGTGCAGCGCCAGCGCATCGGCGATTACATCATGGAATATCCCGGTGGGCTGGAATCCCGCACCTTGCAGTATATCGAGACCCTACCCAACGGGCGCCAACATCTGATTTTGGAGCAGAGTGGCGATGTGGGCTTGATGGACAATACGGGTGTCTATACGGTCCCAGAAGGCATGGTGTTCGGCATGGGGGACAACCGGGATAACTCCCGCGATAGTCGGGATTTGGGCTGGGTTGGCTTCATCCCGCTGGAGAATCTGGTAGGGCGGGCCGAAGTGTTGTTCCTGTCCACCGAAGGGAATATTCTAGAGTTCTACAAATGGCGTTTGGGCCGTTTCTTTAATGGGATTGAATAGGCGTGGCAGATCCTCATGACCTGCAAGCCGCGCTAGCCCACAGCTTCCACGATTCTGACCTTCTGCAAACCGCCTTGACCCATGCCAGCCTGGCTGCGGTTACCGGGAAATCTCTCAATAACGAGCGCCTGGAGTTTCTGGGGGATCGGGTCCTGGGGCTGGTCATCGCCCGGTTGCTGTTCGATCACTTCCCCAAGGAAGACGAGGGCCGATTGGCGCGGCGCCTTGCTGCCCTGGTGAGCCGGGAAACCCTCGCCGTAGTGGCAGGACAGATCAACTTGGGGGCGTATTTGCGCCTGTCACAGTCAGAAGAAGATTCCGGCGGACGGGAAAATCCGGGCATGTTGGCCAATTGCTGCGAGGCGGTGATCGCCGCTCTTTACTTAGATGGGGGGATGGAGGCCGCCGCCGGGTTTATCGAGCGCCATTGGACGCCCCTGTTGGAGGAACTGGTACAAGCGCCCAAGGATTCCAAAACCGCGTTGCAGGAATGGGCGCAAGCGCGGGGTTTGGGTCTGCCGGAATATTCGGAGGTGGCGCGCAGCGGTCCCGATCACGCGCCGATCTTCACCATTCAGGTTGCTGTGAGCGGCTATCCTGCTTCCCGGGCGGAGGGCCCTTCGAAACGGGTTGCTGAACGGGAAGCCGCCACGGTGCTGTTGTCCCGCCTGGAGAAGGAAACCGCATGAGCGACGAGGGTACCCAGACCCGCTGTGGTTTTGCCGCCGTGCTCGGCGCCCCCAATGCGGGGAAGTCGACCCTGGTCAATGCGGCGGTCGGCACCAAGGTTTCCATCGTCACCCATAAAGTGCAAACCACACGTGCCCGGGTGATGGGCATCTGCCTGCGCGATCACAGTCAGATTGTTTTCGTCGACACCCCGGGTATTTTCGCGCCGCGCCGCCGGTTGGATCGGGCCATGGTGGCCGCCGCCTGGCAAGGCGCCAACGATGCGGATGCCGTGCTGCTGCTAGTGGATGCCAAAAGAGGCCCTTCCGACGAAACAACCGCCATCATCAAGGGTCTGAAGAAGAACGAAAAACCCTGCATTCTCGTGCTGAACAAGGTGGATTTGGTCGCCAAACCGGTTTTGCTGGATTTGGCGGCGCGGCTCGGAGGGGAAAAGCTGCCATCGGGCGACAGCCTGTTCGCGCAGGTGTTCATGATTTCCGCGCTGGAAGGGGAAGGGGTGGATGATCTCGTTGCCTATCTGGCCGAGGAAGTCGCCCCCGGGCCCTGGATGTTCCCCGAAGATCAGGTGTCCGACATGCCGCTGCGTTTGCTGGCGGCGGACGTGACCCGGGAAAAGATTCTCCTGCAGATCCATAAGGAAATTCCCTACAAGATCACCGTGGAAACGGAATCCTGGACCGAAAACCCCGATGGCTCGGCCCGGGTGGATCAGATCATCTTCGTGGAGCGAGACACCCATAAGGCCATGGTGCTGGGCAAGGGGGGCGCGAAGATCAAGCGGATCGGCGCGGACGCCCGTAAAGACCTGGAGGATATGCTCGACCGCCGGGTGCATCTGTTCTTGCGGGTGAAGCTTAAATCCTGGCAGGACGACCCGGCCCGATATCGGGAATGGGGGCTGGACTTTCAGGCATGAGCCCCCTCAGACTGACCCCATGATTGAGTGGCGGGACGAGGGCTATATCCTGGAAATGCGTCGGCATGGGGAGGGCGACGCGATCCTACAGGTTTTGACCGCCGCCCATGGGCGCCATGCAGGCCTTGTCAAAGGGGGCGCGGGTCGGCGTTCCAAGGGCAATTATCAGCCCGGCAACCGGGTGCAAGTGCAGTGGCGGGCGCGATTGGCCGATCATCTCGGCACCTATCGTTGCGATGTTATCCAGAATAATGGTGGCCAAATTATCGGTGATGCAGCGGCCCTCAATGCCCTTTCCGCAGCCTGTGCCGTGTGCCTGACGGCTTTGCCAGAGCGAGAAGATCATGCCAGTGTTTTCAATAGCTTTGAAGTTTTAGTTGAGATGTTAGGAGAAAAAGATTGGCCGTCTCTGTATATCCGGTGGGAGCTGGGGCTGCTGCGCGAGTTGGGTTTTGGCTTGGACCTCTCCCAATGCGCGGCGACGGGCACAAACGACCAGCTCGCCTATGTCTCACCGAAGTCAGGCCGGGCGGTGTCTCTTTCCGCCGGGGCGCCGTATAAGGGCGTTCTATTGGACCTTCCCGCTTTTCTGGTACGGCCAGACCATGCCCCCAGCCCAGAAGAAACCCGCCAGGGCTTGGCCCTGACGGGGTTTTTCCTCGATAAATGCGTCTACCATCCGCAGGGCGCGGCGCAACCACCGGCGCGCCGACGGTTTATCGATTGGTTAGCTCGCCTTTAGGGTCAGGGGAAGCTCGGTCCCGGTGCGCTCTCCTTTGAGATATTCCGCCACCAGGAACGCCAATTCCAAGGCCTGTTCCGCATTCAGGCGCGGATCGCACATGGTATCGTAGCGCTCTTGCAAGCTGGCTTCGGTCACCGCGGCGGCACCGCCCACGCATTCGGTCACGTTGCGGCCGGTCATCTCGAAATGGACGCCGCCCGCATGGGTGCCTTCCGCCTTATGGGCGTTGAAGAAGCCGTGGACCTCTTTCAGGACCCGGTCCACATGGCGGGTCTTGTAGCCATTTCCGCTGGTCACCGTATTGCCATGCATGGGATCGCAGACCCAAACCACCTTGCGGCCTTCCCGTTCCACGGCGCGGAGCAGGGGCGGTAACGCCTCTTCCACCTTATCGGCGCCCATGCGGGAGATCAGGGTTAACCGCCCGGCCTCGTTATTGGGGTTCAGGGCATCGCAGAGGCGCAGCACCGTATCGCCGTCCGATGTGGGGCCCACCTTGCAGCCGACCGGGTTGCCGACGCCGCGCAGGAACTCGATATGCGCCTCTTCGGGGTCGCGGGTGCGCTCGCCGATCCACAACATATGGGCCGAACAATCGTACCACTGCCCGGTGATGGAATCGATCCGTGTGAGGGGCTCCTCGTAGTTCAGAAGTAATGCCTCATGTGCCGTGTAGAATGAGGTCTCCCGAATTTGCGGGGTGGTCTTGGCCGTGACGCCGCAGGCTGCCATGAAATTTAGGGATTCCGTCAGGCGCGCGGCCAGATCGTGATACCGCGCGGCCTGCGGGGTATCTTCCACGAAGCTGAGCGTCCATTTATGGACTTTATGCAGGTCGGCATAACCGCCCTGCGCCAGGGCCCGCAGCAGGTTCAATGTGGCCGCAGACTGGTTATAGGCCTGCATCAGGCGTTGCGGATCGGGGATGCGGGCTTCCGGTGTGAAATCCACACCATTTACCATATCGCCGCGATAGCTTGGCAGTTCCACGCCGTCCCGGGTTTCTGTCGGGGCGGAGCGGGGTTTGGCGAATTGGCCTGCCATACGCCCCACCTTGACGACCGGCATGGCGGCGCCAAAGGTCAGGACAATGGCCATCTGCAGCAGAATACGGAAGGTATCGCGGATATTGTTGGGGTGGAATTCCGCGAAGCTTTCTGCGCAATCGCCGCCTTGCAGCAGGAAGGCCTCGCCGTTCGCAACCCGTCCCAGGTCCTTGCGCAGGGACCGTGCCTCGCCTGCAAAAACCAGGGGCGGAAAGTTCTTCAGGGTGTCTTCCACCGCCGTTAACGCCGCCTGATCTTCATACACCGGCACTTGCCGGATGGGCTTTGCCCGCCAACTATCGGGGCTCCAGTCGCGCACCGTTCAAATCCTTTCCTAATACATCATCGCATGCGACAGAGTCGCAGAACGCCAGAGCTATACGCGCCCCGGCGTCTGGATTCCAGGCTTTTCTTGCCGCCTGAGGGCAGACCCTGGCGGGCAGCCATGCCGCGTCGCTCGGATTACTCGACGGTAATCGTCACCACGTCGGAAGCGACCGGGGGGTTGTGCGGTACATGTTGAAGATCCCCCAACAGTAGCTGCAAGGTATGTTGACCCGGCGCCAATTCCAAGGTGACCTCCGTTTGCCCGCCCCCAAAATGCCGGTAGTGGTCATCGCTGGGGATCGGTTGATTCAGATCGGGCATGCCCGCATCCACAATCAAGTGATGATGGCCGGTCTTGTCTTTTTCCGTGCCCGCTGGCGCCACGCCCATGCCTTTCAGGCCGAACACCACCGTGACAGGGCCTTTGATGGTGGCCCCATCGGCGGGGGAAATGATATAGGCGCTGGCGCCTTCGGGCGCCATGATGCGATGCCCATCGGCCCAAGCCGCGCCGGTCATGGAGGTGGCGAGCGCTGCCGCGATCATAAATTTTTGAAGCATTTTCCGTCTCCTGAAGGTCCGCTGTTTTTATTAGTTTTGTACAGGTAAGATTTGGGGCCATAAGGTTTCAAAATCAAACAATTCATCGATCAAATTTGCCCCTTGTTTTTCTTGGAATATTAAGCAGACCCGTGGGGCGGGCGTTTTTCGCGCATGGTCACAAATTCTTCTGCCGCCGAGGGATGAACGCCGATGGTGGCATCGAAATGCGCCTTGGTTGCCCCCGCCTTGAGGGCGATGCCCAGGGCCTGAATGATTTCCGGCGCATCCATCCCCACCATATGACAGCCCAGTACCCGGTCTGTCTTCGGGTCCACCACCAATTTCATGAAAATGCGCTCCTGCTTGTCCGTCAGGGTCAATTTCATGGCCCGGAAGCGAGACACATAGATATCCACTTCACCATAGGCGTCGCGTGCTTCAGATTCCGTAAGGCCCACGGTGCCGATGGCCGGTTGACTAAATACAGCGGTGGGCACATTGCCATAGTCCACCTGGGTCGGTTGGTCGGCAAACAGGGTTTTGGCCAAGGCCATGCCCTCGGCCAGGGCGATGGGGGTGAGGGCCATCCGGTCGGTAACATCGCCAATGGCAAAAATGCTCGGCACCGAGGTTGCGGAAAAATTGTCTACCTCGACGGCGCCGCTCTTACCCAATTTAACCCCAACCTCTTCCAAGCCCAGACCTCTGGTATTCGGGTGGCGGCCGGTGGCATACATCACCAGATCGGTTTCCAGGCATTCGGTATGGTCCAGGCGTAGGTTATATCCTGCGTCGGTTTTTTCGATGCTCTGCACCGTGCATTCACTGCGGATGGTAATGCCCGCGCCGGTCATTTCTTCATGCAGCGCCTCGCGCACATCGTCATCGAAGCCCCGCAGGATGTTGTCGCCCCGGATGATCTCCGTGACCTCCACCCCCAAGCCATTGAAGATGCCCGCGAATTCCACCGCGATATAGCCCCCGCCCACGATGATGATCCTCTTGGGAAGCTTTGGCAGGTCCAGCGCCTCGTTCGACGAGATCACATGCTCGATGCCCGGAATATCGGGGGTGGCGGGCCAACCGCCGGTCGCCACCAGAATATATTTGGCGGTGTAGGTTTTGCCCGCGATTTCCACGGTATGCGGGTCCACCACGCGCCCGCGCCCCTCGATCATCGACACCCCCGCATCGCGCAAGATGCGATGATAGACAGCCTCCAGCCGGTCCAGTTCCGTGTTCTTCGCGCCGATCAGCGTGGACCAATCAAAGGTGGGGGCGGGGACATGCCACCCGAACCCTTGGGCAATCTCGAAATCCTCCGCGAAATGAGAGGCATAAACCAAAAGCTTTTTCGGCACGCAGCCGCGCATGACACAGGTGCCGCCCACCCGGGAATCCTCACAAATGGCTACTTTCGCACCCATTTGGCTGGCAAAACGGCTGGCGCGGACCCCGCCAGACCCGGCGCCAATGGTGATCAGATCGTAATCGTACGGGGCCATGGTTGCCTTTCAGGATTTGTCTATCCGAGAGAGTCTTGAAACGCAGGCGTTGGCGGGAATAACACCAAACCTAACTGAACCAGGTGGGGTCTACCGTTCCGGCGGTGATCCCCACCAACGTGATATTCCCCTGGCTGTGAGTCACAACCGCGTCTCCATTTTGATTGTCGGCGGTGGTCCAGGTTCCCGACAGGGAAATTCGATCGCCATCCGCAAAGGCGAAGCCTTGAAAAATATCCGATCCCGCCCCGGCAACATAGAGATCGGCCCCGGCGCCTCCATAAAGCGTGTCGTCGCCGTCGCCGCCTGTCAGCGTGTCATCTCCGGCACGCCCGAAGATCAAGTCATTCCCGCCGCCGCCATCCACGATATCGTCGCCAATCCCGGCATAGATCGAATCATTGCCGGTCCCACCGAAAATCGTGTCGTCCGCGGTGCCGCCCAGCATGTAATCGAGGCCATCACCGCCATACAGAAGATCGAACCCGGCGCGGCCGACCACCCGATCATCACCGCTGCCGCCATAGACGGTGTCGTTGCCAAGACCACCGAACAGCCAGTCATCGCCGTGCTGACCGATCAGGATGTCGTCGCCGCTATTGCCGCGCAGCAGGTCGCTGCCATAGCCGCCATCGAGGCTGTCGTTTGCGGCGCCGCCGTTTAGGCTGTCCGCGCCCGCATTGCCGATAACGGTATCATTGCCCAGAGTGCCACCAACATAATCGCCGTAATTATTGCCAAGGAACAGATCATCACCGTCGAGGATTTGAAGTTCGGTTTCATTCCCGGTGAAAAAAGTATCAATGCCGGTGATTTCCCCCATCAGCTCGTAGGCGGCATTGCGATAATCCATGCCGGTGATATAGACGCCGCTGGCGTCGAAGTCCGCAAAATAGGCGACCACAAATTTGGTCACGCCGGCGTCGGAAAATTGGAGGACGACCTCTCCAGCGTCGTAATCCACGGCGCTGTCGATGAGCAACCAATCGGATTCATCGGATATCAAGTAGCCCGCCGTCGAGATATCCACACTTAAACCGCGCCCATTGGCTGCGTAGGCAATAACAGTTGCCATTCCTCATTTTCCTTTGTGTCGCACTTGCGGTCGATATTGCCATCAACTATATGGCGAAGCGACCAGAGGCATGAACGTAAAACCGTGAAAAAAGTCAAACCTCATCTGGAATCGGATTTATCTCTCGGTCGTCCAATATTTGCTTTTTAAGTTGGGTGGCAGCGGCCACAAACCCGCCTTCGCCGCCATCGAGAAAGTGCAGGTGCTGGGCTTGGGTAAGGTCAAAGACCAGACAGGTCATCATGGCGAGATCGGCCACGTGAATCCCATAAAAGATGGCGTCCTCATTTCGAAGCTCTTCCAGTTTGGTTTCGATCTGCTCCACATGCGCTTCTTCGCAATCAAGGACGAGGCGCAACACATCGTCAAATCGGCGGAAATCCGAATTCTGAACCAGCTCTTTCTCGTATATGGGGGCGTCGTAATCTCCGGCTTTGCGCCCCATGCTATGCAAATATTTCTGGATGGCGCTTTGAAACAGAATAAACAGCAGCCGAAGGCTGGTTCCGGCGGTGCCATGTCCGGCGGTCATGCGCGCCTCGGTAAGCGCGGATTTCGGTGGCCAGCGAAACTGGAGCGAATTCTCGTTCACCGGGGAAAACCTGGCCATATCCGCACCAAGGATATCATTCAAGGCACGCACCGTTTTGCGGTAAGTCTGGGCGCGTACCGCCCGGTCATTGCGTCGCGCTAAGACCAATAGGGTCACGATATGGCCCCGGGTGGATTTCAGATAGGACCAACGGCAAGACAGGCCGGATAGGTCTGGCAAGTCATCGGATTTTTTGCTTTCGGCCTGATAGTGGCGACCGACCACCGGGTCTTTGATACGCCGGTCGGCCCATTCCATACCGCCACCATCGAAAAGTGCCAAGCTGTTACCGGGGCTGAGCAGCAGTTTCGCGACCCTTACATCCCGGTCATGGGCCCGGATCTCGGCGATCAACACGAAACCAATCCGCAAAAATAGCGCGAACCTGCTAAAGCACAGATTGCGCAGCCGGACGAGGGCTTGCAGGGCAGTGGTGAGCGCCACATCGGGAATGGCAAAAGTCGCGCCATCACCTCCGAAAACATAGGGAATCTCCGGTTTCGGCGAAAAGTCCTTCACAGCATTCAGAACAGCGGTAATACAGGCGCCACCGATCATATTGATATCCCGGTAGCGGCCTTTTCGGATGGCTTCCGTAGACCCTTTCACATCGGCGATCACCACATGCCAATCGTCGGGCAGGCTGTGAAAATTGGCGGGATCGGTGAAGCCGCTGAAATTCTCAAATGGCTCGATCTCGTTGAAAAATGTCCTCGACGGCACGCCTACGGTCCCCATTCCGCGTCATGGAGGCATAATCCATGGAGTCTAGGGGTTTGTGAGACTCGACGCCAGGGGCGAATATCGATTTTTCAGGGGAGAGGAGGGGTTATCGACTCAAGGGCAAGAAGTGACCCTTCGGGTCACCACATACCGGGCAGATCCAGTCCTCGGGCAGATCGGCGAAGGAGACCCCAGGGGGAATGGGTTGATCCGGATTGTTGACATTCTCCGCGCCCAACCTCGGATCGTAGATGAACGGATCGCAATCTTGGTTGGTGCATGTCCAACGTTGTGATTCCTGAGCCGATGCCGCCGCTTGTCCTCGGCTGCCCAGCATCACACTCCCCAGCAGGGCAAAAAGGAAATTGCGTCGTCCACGCTGGATCGACATGTGTGTTTCCCTCCCTGAACCGAAACATATTCCGATTTTAATCCTTCTTT
>JBMYUJ010000052.1:0-23920 GCA_049605255.1 Magnetospiraceae bacterium | reverse complement strand
TGATCTATCTGAGAGACAGCACCACGGGCGCGGTGGATGAAACCTGGCGCGCCGTTGTCCGCGATCCGGCCTTGAGCCTGGAGGGCTTCGAGCCCGTTCCGGCGGCAAAGGGCATCGGGGTTGAAGGAGTGTTAATGCGGGCCGATACCGCCGCAATGGCACAAGGATGGCGATTGCTGGCGGGGGCCTTTTCCATCGATGGGGAACTGGAAAACGCCGCCTTATTACTGTCGCCCGAGCTGAAAATCGTCAAACGCTGGATCTTGGATGAAATCCCCGCAGGGGGCGAGGATCCGCGGCCCAAGCATGGCAAATTCGTCCATGGTATCGCGCTGCTGCCCGATGCGTCGCTGATCTACACCTTTGATGGCAGCGTGTCCCTGCAACGGGTCGACCGATGCAACAGGCGCCTGTGGTCCATCCCCGGGCATTATCACCATGCGGTGACCCTGGATGAAACGGCGGAGACGGTGTGGGCCTTCGATACCTATGATTCCCTGGTGCGCGTGCGGGCCTCTGATGGGAAAATCCTACAACGCACTCCTGTGTCGGCCATCATAGCTGCCAATCCGGCCATCGATATATTGGAGATCCGCAAGGCCCATGCGGACGACCATGATATCAACAGCCGGAACACCCAAGGCACCTGGATGGACGACCCGACCCATATGAACGATGCGGACCCGTTGCCCTCTGCCCTGGCATCGGCTTTTCCCCAGTTTGCCCCCGGTGATCTGTTGATCAGCGCCCGGTCGCTCAACCTGGTGTTCGTGATGGACCCGGAAACTCTGGCCGTGAAATGGTGGCGGTCTGGCTGGGTGCAGCGCCAACATGACCCGGACTGGATGCCCAGCGGCGAGATCATGGTGTTCGACAACCGCCTCAGCCGGGATCACAGCGATATCGTCGCCATAAATCCGCAGACCTTTGCCCACCGGGTTCTGTTCGATGGGTCGGCAGCGGGATTTTATTCCCGCATCCGGGGGAAACATCAGCTCACTGACAATGGCCATCTGGTGATCACCAGCAGCCAGCAGGGCTGGGCCTTTGAATTGGATGCCACCGGCCAACGGGTGTTCGAGGTCATGAACACCAAGCCCGGCAGCGACACGACAAATTTCGCCATCTCGGAAATGACTTGGTTTCCGCCTGATAGCTTCAACCTGGAGGAGGTCGAATGCTCTCCCTGATCCGATTATTGCTTCCCGCCATCCCGTTGGCCCTGATCGCCCTCCCCGCCCAGGCTTATGTGGGGCCGGGCCTGGGGGCAGGCACCATCGCCGTCGTTCTCGGGGTCCTGGGGGCGGTCGTGATGGCGTTCTTCGCGCTCCTCTGGTATCCGCTTAAACGGATGTGGAATAAGGGAAAATCCAACGGGTCGGGGCGCCAGAACGGCGATTCCGAGACGGATATCGATCTCGATTATGACGATGATGATGGCGGCGATTCCGACAGCGGCGGTGACGGCGATTGATCCTGCACGCGGTTCTGCTGGCCCTTCTTTGCATCCCCCTGGTGGAACTGGTCCTGGTCCTGCCCTTTGTGCCGACGGCGCAGACGGTGATCGGCGCGAGCCAAAAGGCAGCGCGCACCGTGGCTGCCAAGCGCATTTCCGATCATTGGAAAGAAAAGGCCATGGCGGCCTATGCGGGCCGGACCTTCGGCGCGACGCTGGCCTTGGCCGGATTGCTACTGATCTTTTTTATCGTCGCCGGGGGGCTTTCCTGGGGGATTGATCTTCTCGCGCCCGGGTTCCTGGGTTTCGCCTTGGGCGGGCCCGGGCTGCTTCTTAGCCTGGGGGTGGCGTCGGTCTATGCGGTGTTGCGCCATAAATTGCGCAAACCCCGGCGAGACTATGGCGCCCTGGATCGGGTGTTGCATCGGCTTGCCTTGGGCAATCGCGCCATTGCCGAATTCAGCTTCGATCTGGATCAGAAACAGGTGCGGCGCAAGGTGAAAACCATCGTCGGCAACCGGCATGTGTTCGTGGCGGGCCTCGCCCGCGCGGGCACCACCATCCTGATGCGCCGCTTCCATGCCTCTGGGGCGTTTCGGTCTCTCACCTATCGGGATATGCCTTTTGTGCTGGCACCCAATCTGTGGCGCCGCCTGAGCCAGCAATCGCAACGGCAAATCGCGGCGGCGGAGCGCGCCCAAGGCGACCGCATCACCGTGGATGCGGACAGCCCGGAAAGCCTGGACGAGGTGTATTGGCGTATCTTCTGCGGACCCGACTATATCCATGCCGATCGCCTGACCCCGCACCGCCCGCCGCTGGAGGTGGTCGCCCGCTTTCGCGCTTATGTGACGGCCATTCTGGCCGCCAGCTCCCGCCGGGAGGACCGCTACCTTTCCAAGAACAACAATAACATCCTGCGTTTGAAGGCGATCCGGGCCGCTTTTCCGAAAGCGTTGATCCTCATACCGTTTCGGGAGCCGCTGGCCCATGCGGAGTCTCTCCGGCGCCAACATGCCAATTTTCAAAGTCAGCAAGGCGAAGATGGGTTTGTGAAAGCTTATATGGGCTGGTTGGCGCATCATGAATTCGGCGCCGATCACCGGCCTTTTATTTTCGGGGGCGACCGGCCCGGCGGGGCGCCGGAAACGCTGAATTACTGGCTCGATCTCTGGTGCGCTACCTACGACTGGCTTCTGAATAACGCCCCGGCGGATTGCCTGTTCGTTTGTTACGAAGACCTCTGTACCGACCCAGGGGTTTGGCAAGGCCTCGCCGCCCGGGCGGGCATCGCGGCGGATAGCGGCACGGAAGCGCCGTTCAGCCTGCGCGCCCAAGAAGGGCTCCAGGAGGTGGATGCGGAAAGCCGCGCGACGGCTGCCGCGCTTTACGAGCGCCTGCGGGAACGGTCACAACAGGCTCAATAATCGGATTTGTATAGAATATGGCAGGCGTGGCAGGCTTCGGTCACGGCTTTGTAGGCGGCCATGGTTTTTGCCACGTCACCGGAATCGATGGCCGCTTCGAGGGCTTCCGCCTTTTGTGCAAGCAGATCGAAGCGTTCTTCGAAATCCGCCCAGGTTTCCCAAATGGCGGGCAGCGCTTCGGACGGCTTGTGGTTCGATCCCGGCGGGAACAGCGTCGGCAACGCTTCGGATTGTTCCGCGATGGCAGCCGCCGCCTTTCTAAGCTGGGCCAGGTCGAGTTCGGCTTTCTCCTTAAGGGCCTGTTCCAAGGGTTTGATTTTTTCTTGCATGGCCTTCATGCGCACCATGCGGTCTTTGACGATGCCGGTGGCACCGCCATGGGCGGCCAAATCCGCCGTCGAACCGGCAATCAAGACCCCTGTGCCACAGGCCAGGAGAAGGGCGAAAACGAGACGATTTTTGATCATCCACTACCTTTACCACAACGGAAACGCCCGGCTACAGGAAAACTGTAGCCGGGCGCCTGGCGGGGATGCGGGGTTCAGTAGCCTTTAGGGGGGAAGGCTTCATCCCGCGCCGAGGGGAACAATTACCGGGGCATCATCGGCCCGCCACGTCCCCCGGCCTTCGGCCGGGTTCCGGGGCCGGACGGTAACATGGCACCGGCGATAAGCTTTTGGCGGTCGTCCAACTGATCCACCAAGGCGGTGCGTGCCGTATTTTCCGTGGCGAACAGTTGGTCCCGGGTCGCCCAATGGGCATCGCGGGTTTCCTGCCGTTCGGCGGGGGTCATGGCCGCGCGGTCTGCCGGGGTCATGGTGGCGCGCAGGTCTTGCATGCTGACCACACGGTCTTTGACTGCCGTGACATAGGCTGTCCAGGCCGGGTCCTGATCCGCGGTGATGCCAAGCGCGGTTTTCGTGTTGGCGGCCCAGGTTTCGTCGAACATGACAACGGTCTTGGCCGGACCCATTTGGCCGCCACCCATGCAATTGCCCCGGCCCATGCCGCGCGGGCCTTGTTGGGCCATCATGGCACCGTGCGATCCGGGGCCCATGCCATAGCCGGGGCCGCCTTGTTGTCCGCCATATCCGGGGCCCGCTTGCGCAGCGGAGAGGGCAACGGCACCCATGGCAAGAAGGCTCGCGATACCGAGAAGTTTCAATGAGGTTTTCATGATCGCTCTCCTTTTCCGGGGGCCTGTCTTCGTTGGGGAGGAGAAGATGACCGGGCCCTATCGTTTCGATGCCTTCTATTAAAGCCCTCGCGCGTAACGGGGAGATGTCGGTAACCGGGCCCTTTGGTAACCTTTCATGTAAAGTGCCCGCTTCGTAACACTGCGTTACAAAGCGCCATTCCTTTCTCAAAGAGGGATGGGCAGGGGGCGCTGAAACGCGTAAAGTCTTCGCCGATTATACAGCGCCCTTAGTGGCGATCAGACCGAGGAACCAATCACCCGTGACGACCCATCAGATCATCTTTCTCGATCGCGAGACCTTGGCGCCCGCCATCACCTTGCGGAAGCCGGATTTCCCGCATAGCTGGACCGACTTCGATGCCACCGGCCCGGAGAGCGTGGTCGCGCATCTGGCCGGGGCGACCATTGCGGTGATCAACAAGGTTCCATTGCGCGCGGAAACACTTCGCCAATTGCCGGATCTGCAACTGATCGCCATTTGCGCCACGGGAACAGACTGTGTGGATAAGGATTATTGCGCCGCGCGCGGCCTGCCGGTAACGAATGTGCGGGGTTATGCGGTGCATACGGTGCCGGAATTCACCCTGGGGGCAATCCTTGCGCTATCTCGCCAGATGTTCCGCTATCGAGAGGAGGTCATTGACGGCGCTTGGGCGCGGTCCCCCCAATTCTGCTACTTCAACGAGCCCATTTTCGATCTGCATGGCAAGCGGCTGGGGATCGTTGGGCGCGGGAGCCTGGGGCGCGCGGTGGCGCAACGGGCCGAAGCCTTTGGCATGGAGGTGGTTTTTGCCGACCGCAAGGAGGCCGAGGCGATCCGCCCGGGTTATGTTTCCTGGCAGGAGATGCTGGAAACCGCCCAGGTCATTTCCCTACATTGCCCCCTGACGCCGGAAACCCGGAATCTTATCGGTTGGGCGGAATTTACCGCCATGCGCCAACGCCCGCTGATCATCAACACGGCCCGGGGTGGGCTGGTCGTAGAGGCAGACCTTCTGCGCGCCTTGGAAATGGGGATGGTGCGCGGCGCGGCGCTGGATATAACCGTGCCGGAGCCGCCCCCGGCAGATCATATCGTCCATGACTTGGCCAAGTTGCCCAATGTGCTGATCACCCCCCATGTGGCCTGGGCCAGCGAAGAGGCGCAGCAGTCTCTGGCGGATCAAATGATAGAGACGCTGGAGGCTTTTGTCGCTGGGGCGCCCGTCAATCTGGTCGTTGAGGTCGCGTCTTGATTGAACGCGCCTCTCCCCCTCGAAAGAAACGGATGCTGGGTCCCAAGGTGCGCGCGGTGCTGGGGGTTTTGGCCGGGGTTATCGCGCCCCTGATCCTGATCTGGTTTGATCCCGGGGTGTTGACCGCCAGCGGAACCTTCAGCCTAAACCTGCTGTGGCGCCTGTCGCCCGCGTTCCAGGTGGTGATCTGGATCAGCATGGCGACCTATTGCGTGAGCCTGTTCCCCGCTGTGCGTCGGTCGGACATGCGCTTACAGAACTTCCTGGCCGGGGTGCTCTGGAGCGGTTCGGCGGTCGCCCTGATGATCGGCGTCGGCAGTCTTCCATTCAGCCTGATCGGGCTTTTGTTCGGGGTCGGTATCCTGGGTTTCATCCCATTCCTGACCGCCTGGGCCTATCGGTCTCGCGCCCGCCAAACCGGTCATTATGAAGAAGCCAAACCCTATGTTCTGGCGGGGTTCGTGGCCCCGTTGATTTTGGGGGGCATTCTGATGACGGCAGTTGTGGTGCAGGTGCAGACCAGCTTGCAGTATTTCTCCGAAAATACGCCGCAGGGGCGGGAGCTGGGCTATGCGGGGCTGGAGCGTTTTGCGCCCGTTACCCCGCCCGCCTATTATGACCGCACCTTGGCCCGGGCCATCCTGACCGGCGACCTGGATTGCCCGCAGGATTGCATCGCCCATTTTCAGAAGCTGACCGGTTGCCATCCCTTCGCGCTGTTCGCGACCGATTCCGATACGCCGCTGCAACTCGCCCCGCAGTGGCGCAATACGGCCACCGCCGATATGTATTCCTGTTTTGGCGGATTGTTTTAAAGGCCGATCATCGGCTGTAAAAGGCGGTAGACCAGCCCGTCATAGACGGCGGGCGCTTCGGTGACCACCAGGGCAATACAGGGCCCGTCGGCGTCGATCACCGGTTGATGGCGGTCCATTTCCGACAGTTCGGCCACATCGCCGCGCACGAAATGCCCGAGGGCATCGGAGAAGCCACCTTCCAAAACCAAGGTCATCTCCAAACCCCGATGGCCGTGCGATGGCAGGCAGACACCCGGGTCCACGCGCATCAGGCGCGCGGTGGCGCGGTCTCCCGTGGACAGCAGCAGATGTTTGATGCCGGGGGCCAAACGGCGCCACGGGAGGGGGGCATCGCCGGTCACATAGCGCCGCAATGTGCGCGGCATCCAAGCGAGGTCCGGCCTGAAGGGAAGGGCCGCCGGTGCCAAGACCGGAGCGGGCTCATCCAATCGGCCCATCACATTTGCCAGCGCCGAGGCCGAAACCGCCTCGGGAGCGAGGTCGTCCAACAGCGACCCGCCCACCGCTTCGGCTTTGGCGATGCGTTGCCGACATTGCGGGCACAGCTCTGCATGGGCCGCGACCGCCAAGGATTGCGCCTCGTGCAAGGCGCCCGCCGCGTGATCCAGCAACACGGCATCACTGGGATGGTAGGTTGGATGCATCATTGCGTGTTTCCATCTTCATCATCACCCATCGCCTGGCGTAATCGGCCAAAGGCCAACCGCAATCGGGATTTCACCGTGCCCAGCGGCACATTTAATTCCTCGGCGATGGCGCTATGGGGTTTGCCATCGTAGAACGAGAGACGCACGACTTCGGCCTGCGGGTCTGGCAGCGCGTCGATCGCTCGTTTCACCCGTTGGTCCCGTTGCCGGGCGGCCAGGCTATCGTCGGCCAAGGGGGTATCATCCACAATTTCCCGCAAGGCATCGTCATTGCCTTCCGGATGTTTCGCCCGGCGTAGGGCATCGATCCGCAGGTTCCGGGCGACCCGGAAGATCCAGGTGCCCGCAGACGCCTTGCTCGGGTCGAACCGGTCTGCCTTGCGCCACACCGAAAGCATGGCCTCTTGTGCCAGTTCATCGGCGGCATTTTCCTCCGCGCCGAGCCGTCGCATGTAGGACTTCACCCGGGGCGCATAATGTCGGAACAAGGCCGCGAAGGCTTCCTTGTCCCGTTTGGTCGCCACCGCCACCATCAGCATGTTTGCCTCTGGTGCCGCCAAGGTCCCCGCCAGCCGCTTGCCCATTTCGCTCATGGCGATAACGGTCCCGGTGCGGGGGCGTTGTCTGACGGATATGGCCTGTGCATGCCCCATGTCGACCTGCGATCCTCGTTCATCTGCCCTCCTCTACGCGGGAGCAAAGAAGATGGATCACAAGGATATTCAGGTGCGGCGATCGCACCTCTTAAACGCGGGCCTTTTGGGGGCCTTATGATTTGTGACATGGATTGATCCGGTATCGCCGTCCTCCCGTAAAAAATTATGATTTACTCTACACGCAGGGCCTTTGCCGATGAACGCCGTTTTTCCCATGTCTCCTCCACGCGCCACCGGGCGCCGTCTCTCCATCGCCATTATCGGGTCGGGCATCTCCGGGATGAGCGCCGCCTGGCAGCTGTCGACGCGCCATAATGTCACCGTCTTCGAGAAAAACGACCGGATTGGCGGGCATTCCAATACCCGCGAGGTAGAGATGCCGGAAGGCCTGGTTCCCGTCGACACAGGCTTCATCGTGTATAATGCGCCCAGTTATCCCAATCTGACGGCGCTTTTCGATCATTTGGGTGTGACGACGACGCCCTCGGAAATGTCCTTTTCGGTTTCTGCGAAGGGCGGGCGGTTGGAATATTCGGGTAGTGGCCTTGCGGGCCTCCTGGCCCAACCTAGCAACGCGGTGAGGCCCCAATTTTGGGCAATGCTGCGAGATATCGCCCGGTTCTTCAAGACCGCTGCCGCCGATGTCGCGGCAGGCTTGGAGGCCTCCGTGACCTTGGGAGACTATTTGGCCGCCAAAGGATTTTCCAAGGGTTTCCTGAACGATCACCTGGCCCCCATGGCGGCGGCCATCTGGTCGTCCCCCGCTATGTCCGCTGCCGATATTCCTGCCGCCGCTTTCATTCGGTTTTTTGACAATCACGGTCTGTTGCAGTTCCGGGATCGGCCGCAATGGCGCACGGTGGTCGGCGGCAGCCGCGCCTATGTGGACCGTTTGACGGCGCGATACCGGCAGGCGACGCGGGTCGGCATCGGGGCCCGATCCGTGCGCCGGGGTCCTAAGGGGCCATGCGTTATCGATAGCCTAGGCGCCGAACATCGGTTCGACCATGTGGTCCTGGCCGGTCATGCGGATGAAAGCCTGGCGCTGCTGGCGGCCCCGACCGCCGCCGAACAACGGCTGCTGGGCGCTTTTCGGTATCAGGAAAATCACATGGTTTTGCATGGCGATCCGCGCCTGATGCCGCGCCGCCAACGGGCTTGGTCCAGTTGGAATGTGCTCACCGCCGAGGCCGAAACGGGGGCGGAGGCGGTCTGTGTGACCTATTGGATGAACAAGCTGCAACCTCTGCCGACCTTCTCTAACCTGTTTGTCACCCTCAATCCCCTGCGTCCTCCAAAAAACGTTATCTACACGCAGACCTACACCCATCCGCTGTTTGATGTGACGGCGGAGACGGCGCGGCGGTCGTTGTGGTCGCTGCAAGGCGTTGGAAATCTTTGGTATTGTGGCAGTTATTTCGGCGCCGGGTTCCACGAGGACGGGCTGCAATCCGGGCTCGCGGTGGCAGAGGATGTGGGCGGAGGCCGCCGCCCCTGGGCGGTGGACAACGAGTCCGGGCGTATTCATCGCACCCCGCTCCCGGCGGTGGCGGCATGAAGGCGGGTATCTATATCGGGCGGGTCACCCATCATCGGCATCGTCCGGTGCGGCATGATCTTGGCTATCGGGTGTTTTCCTTTCTTTTGGATCTGGACCGGCTGGAGACGCTGGCCCGAGACTGCCATTTATTTTCCCATAACCGATTTAATCTGTTCAGTTTTCATGACAAAGACCATGGCGCGGGAGACGGCGCGCCATTGCGTGACTGGGTGGATCGGCAGCTTCTCAAAGCGGGGGTGGACACCGGGGACGGCCCGGTCTTTCTCCTGTGTTATCCCCGGATGCTGGGCTATGTGTTTAACCCCCTCAGTGTGTATTATTGCTACGATCGCGGGGGAGCCCTGCAAGCCTTGCTCTACGAAGTGCACAACACCCATGGGGAGCGGCATACCTATGTGTTGCCGGTAAACCCCTTGGAGGGCGCAATTTCCCAGGCCTGTGACAAGCGATTTTTCGTTTCCCCCTTTATTGGCATGACCGCCTCTTATCGGTTTGTGATTCACCCCCCGGCGGACCGTATCGCCCTGGCCATCCATGAGTCCGATCCAGACGGGCCCTTGCTGGACGCTGTGTTTCACGGCCGACGGCGGGCTTTTTCCGACCGGGTTTTGGCCCGATTGTTGGTCAGTCATCCGCTGATGACCCTGAAAGTCATCCTGGGCATTCATTGGGAGGCCTTTCGCCTGTGGCGCAAAGGGCTCGCCCTCTATCGTCATCGCGCACAGGACCCATCTCGGGTGACGACGATCGTGCCCGCCCCGCCCAAAGAAGCCTCGGAAACATCCTGGAAGGAGGCGTCATGAATATGATCGCGGCCACGCGCCACTCCCTGGCGCCAGAGGCGTTTTTCCTCGGTCGGTCGGTGGCCGACGGCGTGTTTGAAGACCGGTTCGGTCGTGTTCGGCGGCGCTTTCACCTGTCGCTCCACGGGGAGCGGCGAGACGGCGCCTTTCACTTGGCGGAAACCACCACGGATGATACGGGCGCAATCTCCCAGCGCCGTTGGGTGGTCCTTCAGACTGAAGCGGGCCATTACCGCGGTACCGCCGAAGATATCATTGGCCCCGCGGTTGGCTGTTTGACAGCCAAGGGCATGCATTGGCGCTATGGCATGCGGTTGGGGCCATCGCCGCTCTTGCGGCATGTTCAGGTAGAAGATTGGTTGTACGATGCGGGACCGGGGCGCGGGCTCAACCGGCTCTGGTTTCGCCGTTTCGGCATCTTGCTGGGTACCGCAACCTTGGTGATTCAGCGCGGCGAAATGTGACGATTGCCGGGTTTTCTGACGGCGGCATCACAACCAATTGACAGCCCGTGAACGTTGAGTCGCCTCGACACTCACCCTTTCCTCGTCTATCATCCCAACCAGTAAGCGTCGAAAACTGGGATCGGAGGAATATCGCCCAGTGGCTAAAGTAGCGAAAATCTTCCAGAAACTGCGGCGTTGCCAACGTGGTGCAACGGCCATTGAATATGGGCTTATCGCGGGCGCCATGTCCATCGTCATCGTGATCATGGTCTTTGCTGCGGGTGATTCCCTGGAAAGCACCTTTGTGCGGGTGAATTCTGTTCTCGACGAACGGATGTAGGCCGACCGGTCCGCAATCTCTCGATTAGTCGTTTTCGTGCCGGTTCAATGCCGCTTCGCGATGGATCGAGACGCAGATAACCAACCCGAATCCCGCCATCAGGCTCAGCATTGCGGTCCCGCCATAGGACACCAAGGGGAGCGGCACGCCCACCACGGGCAACAGCCCCATGACCATGGCGATGTTAATGAACACATAGAGAAAAAAGATGGTGGTCACACCGAGGGCCACGAGGCGACCGAACTGACTGCGGGTGCGTAACGCCACCAGATACCCATAGGCGATGATCAGCACATAAAGGCTCAGCAATATCAGGCCACCCATGAGCCCGAATTCCTCACTCAGCATGGTGAAGATGAAGTCCGTATGCTTTTCCGGCAGATAGTTGAGATGGCTCTGGGAGCCATTCAGGAATCCCTTGCCCATCATGCCGCCGGACCCCAAGGCAATCTTGGATTGGGTAATGTGATACCCGGCCCCCAGGGGGTCGCGGGAGGGATCCAGGAAAGTCAGCACCCGATCCTTCTGATATCCGTGCAAAAACTGCCAGCCGATGGGGACGGCGGCCATGGCCGCACCGATGGCCAGGGCGAACCAGCGCGCCCGCACCCCCGCCAGAAAAAAGAGCACCGCCGCGGCGGCGACCATCATCAGGGCCGTGCCCAGGTCGGGCTGTTTCAACACCAACCCCGCCGCCAGGGCGACCATCAACACTGGGGGGACGAGAAACCGCAACCGCCAGGTATCCTCCAACGACCCATAGTGGAAATAGCGCGCCAAGGCCAAGACCAGGGCGAACTTCATGATCTCGGAGGGTTGTAGCTGGATGACCCCCAAATCGATCCATCGCTGCGCGCCCATGCCGACCTGGCCCATTACCTCCACGGCGATCAGCAGCACAAGGGCCAAGGCATAAAACACATAGGCAAAGCGTATCCAGATGGAGATATGCACCAGGGCCACCCCGATCAGCAGCGCCAAACCGGCGCCGAACCGGGTGAAATGCCGGGTCGCCCAGGGATCCATATCCGCGTTGGCGGCGGAAAACAGCATGCCCGCGCCGATGGCCACCACGGTGGCCAACAGCAAAATGAACATCCAGTTGACGTAAAGCAGCTTTTGGGTGAGCGTCAGATCGCGGTTTTCCGATTGACCGATGGGCATCACAATTCCCGTTTCTTTTTGCCGGGAGTGAGCGCGGCGGTATCACCGCCGGCGTCACGGCGCCGCTGAATCTCATGCAAGATATCTTTGGCAATAGGGGCGGCGGCGCGGGAGCCAGAACCCCCATGTTCCACCACGACGGCGGCGGCGAAACGCGGCGCGGCCACCGGGGCATAGCCGATGAATAACGCGTGATCGCGGAATTTCCACGGCAGGTCTTCATTCTTGCGCACCCCTTGCAGGCGTTCCGCCTTGGTGATGCGCCGCACCTGCACCGTGCCTGTTTTGCCGCCCATCTCCATGCCTTCCTCGTCAATCCGAGAGCGGTAGGCGGTGCCGCGCCGTTCGTTGACCACCCTGGAGGTGGCGTCGCGAATGAAATCCAGGTTAAGGCGCGACAGACCCATCTGTTCCGGTTGGGGGGGCGGTTCTCCCGTTCCGGACAGCAACAAGCGGGGTTTAACCGCCCGCCCGCCGTTGACCAGACGCGCGGTCATCACCGCCAATTGCAGCGGGGTGGTCAGAATATAACCCTGGCCGATCCCGGCAATCAGCGTTTCCCCCTGCTGCCAGGGTTCGCCCTTGGCGCCCATTTTCCAGATCTTATCCGGCATCAGGCCGCTCAATTCGTCAGGCAGGCCAATTTCCGTGGAATGGCCCAGGCCCATGCGCCGGGACATGGCGGCGATGCGCTCGATCCCCAGGCGCAAGGCGACCTCGTAAAAAAACACATCACAAGAATATTTGAGCGCATCGCTCATATCGACCCAGCCATGGCCACCCCGTTTCCAGCAGTGGAATTGCCGGTTGCCAAGTTTCAAATGCCCCGGGCACCAAAAGCGTTTTTTGGTATCCACAACCTGATGTTCCAGCGCCGCCAAGGCGACGACGGTTTTGAAGGTGGAGCCGGGGGAATATTGGCCCGCAATGGCCTTATTGCGCAGGGGGGCCCGGGGATCGTTGATCCAGGCGTCCCACTGGGTCTGGCTCAATCCCTTGGTGAAGGCGTCCGGATCGAAGGTGGGGGAGGAGGCGAGCGCCAGGATATCCCCCTGGTGTACATCCATGACCACGGCGGAGGCGCTTTCTTCCCCCAACCGCCGCAACACGTAGGATTGGTAGTCGGAATCCAGGGTCAGGGATATATCCCGGCCCGGGGTGCCCTCCCGGCGCTCCACTTCGCGGATGACCCGACCCAGCGCATTGACCTCGATACGACTGGCGCCGCCCTTGCCCCGCAGCACATCGTCGTAGACGCGCTCCATGCCGGCCTTGCCGATCCGGAAGTCCGGCAGTTCCAGGAGCGGATCGCCATCTTCCTTCAGATCTTTCTCCGACGGTTGCGCCACATAGCCCACAATATGGGCGCAATCCGCCCCTTGCGGATAAGCGCGGGTTTGCCCTTCCCGGATCATGGCGCCGGGAAGGTCCAGGGATTGGGTCTCGATTTCCGCCACATCCCGCCAGGTAAGGTTTTCCCGCACCGTAATCGGCACAAATCCGCGTTTCTTGCTGGATTCCTCCAGTACCCGGGTATAATCCGCATCGGAGATATAGACGATCTTGCGCAACATCTTCAGCACCGGCTCCACGCCCTCGGCGCCCGCCTGCTCGCGAATGATCGCGATCCGGTAATCTTGCTGATTGTCGGCTAATACCGCCCCGTTGCGGTCGAAAATCCGCCCCCGCGGCGGCGCCAGCAGCCGCATATTGATGCGGTTCTCTTCCGACAGGGTCTTATACTTATCGGATTCCAGGATTTGCAGATAATACATCCGGCCGACCAGCGCCGAGATCAGCAAAAACTTTCCGCCGCCGAGCACCAGGGCGCGGCGGGTGAAGGTGCGGCTGCGGTCGCTGTTGCGGTAGATCATTCTTCCCTCAGCACCATGCGTTCCCAGGTCACCAGCAACCAGGCGACCAGCGGGAACAAGGCCACAGTCATCAGATATTGATGGAAAAACGGGCGCAAGGGCAACAGAGTCACCAAATTGAGGCAGCCCAAGAGCCAGATGGCGATCGATGCGCCGAGACCCACAAACAGAAATCCGAGCCAGACCACCGCAAAGGACTTCCCGTATAGAAACCGCCGTTGCGACAGTACCGAGCCGTAGACCAGCAACAGCACGAAGGCAAAGAAACCGATGGGCCCGCCGCCCAACACATCTTGCAACAGGCCGACGAAAAACACCGCTACCGGGGGCATCAGATCCGGCCGGAACAGGGTCCAGTGATACACCGCGATCACCACATAAAGCGGCGGTGCCAAGGAAAGCGCGGGGATATGGGTGGGGATCAGAGAAACAAGAACCAGGAAAATGGTGACCACAAACGGGGTCGCATTCCGTCCGCCTTCGTCCAATCTTTGCAGAATGCCGGGGTCCGGCGCGGTCATTCCTCCTCCAGGTCTTTGCTGGGTTTGGGTTGCGCGGTACGGGCATGTTCGTATTGCACGGTGCGCAGATAATCCAACCGGGTACGATCCATGAAGGGTTGCACCTGGACCAGATCGTCGGCCACATGGGCCACCACCCCGATGGACAGTCCCGGCGGTAGGGCGCCACCGTGCCCGGACGTGATCACCCGTTCACCCGGTTCGATCTTGGCATTGGAGGGGAGATGCATGAGGCGTGGCGATTCCGTATTGGTTCCTGCCAGGATCGCCCGCACCCGGTTTTCCCCAATCAGCACGGGAATGCGGGAGTTGAGGTCGGTTACCAGCAGCACCCGGGAGGAGCTTTTCCCCACGGTGGCGATGCGCCCCACCATGCCTTCCGGTGCCATCACGGCCATGCCTTTTTCGATCCCGTCCAGCTCTCCGGCGGTGATCAGCACACTATGCAGGAAGGTACCCCCCGTATCCGCCACCACCCGGGCCGAGACAAAGGTTTTTTCCTGGGGCACGGCAAGCTTGCTGAGGGCCCGCAGGCGCAGGTTTTCAGCCTGGGTCTTGCGGCCCACCGCCTGCCAGTGCAGCAAACGCGTATTTTCCTCCCGCAGGCGGGCATTTTCCGCCTGTAGATTGCGGAGCTCATCGAACTGCAGGCGCAGGCTTTCCACCGTTTCCAGGGGGCTGGAGAGGATATTCAGGAACGGTACAGCGACATCCGCGATCTGCGTCCGTATCCGTTCCATGACAATGGTATCGGCGCGGCTGACCAGCATCAGGGCGACGGAAAACAAAAGCAATCCCACATAGGCAAAGCGATGCGCGGCCGCCTTTAGCGTGGCGGCGGTGCCATGGCCCGCTCCGTGACGTTGCTTCACCTTGCCTTACTCCGCCGACAGGGCCCCAAGGGGGCGCCCATGCCGCATGAGATGCCGGGGGTTCCCGGCGCCTAATACATGGTCGATAGAACGTTCTTCAGTTTGTTCATTTCTTCCAATGCCCGACCCGTTCCCAAGGCGACGCAGGAAAGGGGATCATCGGCAATGGAAATCGGTAGTCCCGTAGCATGGCGCAACACAAAGTCCAAGTTGCCAAGGAGGGAACCACCACCGGTCAAAACGATGCCTTTATCGACGATATCCGCCGCCAATTCGGGGGCCGTATGTTCCAAGGCGACCTTCACCGCCTCGATGATGGCGCCTACCGGTTCGGCCAGGCTTTCGGAAATTTCCCGCTCTGAAATCACCAATTCCTTGGGTACGCCGTTCATCAGGTCGCGGCCCTTGATCTCCATGGTCGCGCCATCGCCTTCTTCGGGCGGGCAGGCCGATCCAATCTCTTCCTTGATGCGTTCCGCGCTGCCTTCGCCGATCAGCAGGTTATGGTTCCGGCGGATGAAGGCGATGATCGCTTCATCCATCTTATCGCCACCAACCCGGACCGAGCGGGAATAAACGATCCCGCCCAGGCTCAGCACGGCCACTTCCGTGGTGCCGCCGCCAATATCCACCACCATGGACCCCGTGGGCTCGGTCACCGGCAGGCCGGCGCCGATGGCCGCCGCCATGGGCTCTTCGATCAAAAAGACCTTGCGCGCCCCGGCGGAGTCCGCCGATTCCATGATCGCGCGGCGTTCTACGGCGGTGGAACCTGATGGCACACAAACAATCACCTGCGGGCTTGCGAAGCTGCGCCGGTTATGCACCTTGCGGATAAAATGCTTGATCATTTCTTCGGCGACGTCGAAATCGGCGATGACGCCGTCGCGCAAGGGCCGGATGGCAATAATATTGCCGGGCGTGCGCCCCAGCATCTGTTTGGCTTCATCACCCACCGCCAGCACATGTTTTTTGCCGCGGACCTCGGCAATGGCGACCACCGAGGGTTCGTTCAGGACAATGCCGCGTCCGCGCACGTAGACCAGGGTGTTCGCGGTTCCCAGGTCAATGGCCATATCCGCCGACAAAAATCCAAACAACTTGCCAAACATCTAAACTCGCTCTTCACAGCACCGATTACGGGAGGAATAAGGGCCTCGGCGTCCTCCCCGGCCATAGATTTCCAGGGCCTTTGGAATGCGCGGGCGCCGCGCCCGGTCTTCTTATAGTGGGTCGCAACGCAGCGCGCTAGTGGGTTTTAGGGCCCCTTTGGCCGGGAAAAGCAGGTCAAACGCGGTGTTGTGCGGGTTCCACCCGTTGGAACAGATCTTTATCCAGCAATGCGGATTCAGACATGGTCAAGGTGCCGCGCCGCGTGGTGGCGTTGTAGAGTTGCCAATGCTTCGGCAGCGTGGCAAGCCCCACTTCCTTGCGGACCACCCACACGGTGTCGGTGAATTCTGTTTTGACAAAATGATCGTTTACATCAACTGTTAGTTGCCGTCCCATGGGCTCTCTCCGCGCATTCTGCTTCTGCATCCCAAATCCCGGACCGGTAAAAACCGATTCGCCCTTTAATATTGGGTGTCTACGGTTAATAATTCCCTACCGGTTGCAGGGTGGCGGCAGTACTCGATAAGGGTATCGGGTGCGGGCCCAAAAAGATAAAGGATCGTTCATGTCGTCGGACTCCATTAAACTCGTTCTCGCCCCCAATGAAACGGGGCTCGTCGCCGGCATGCAGGTGACCAATACCGGAACGGCCCCCGCGGAATTGGAAATCACCGGGGAGGGGCCCGTGCTTCACGAACAGCAGGTGATCGACGAAAAGGATGCGATCACCCCTGCCTTGCGCATGTATTACGCGATCATGAACATTTACAAAGAACCCGCCACCTTCGCCGACCAGTACCGCCCGTTCCTCGCCATGGCCAAGGAAATGGTTAAGCAGGTGCCGTCGACCGGGCCGTTTATCGCGGAAATTGGCGATAACCTGCTGGATGGCCATTTCCGCCGCGCGTTGGATAGCTGCATGGACCTGCTGGCCTATGAAGATGCCTTGATGAAGCAATTGGCGGAAGCGGGGGAACCCGATCCGAAAAAATCAGTGGAATGAGGCGCTGGCATCGGGTTCGGCGAAATCCATGCTGTCCACGATGAACATCAACCGTTTCCAGGTCCGATAGCCATCCATATCCCCGGAACTCAGGGATTCTTCTGCCCGCATGGTGGCGATCACGATAGCGTCCTTGCCATGTTTTTTGACCAGATCCTCGGCGGAACTGACGATGGACGCATCGGAGAAAGGTGAATCGCTGATAGACATGCGCTGAGCCTATGCCCGCATGGTAAATAACCGGTTAAACGATGCCCTCGCCGACCGAAAAAATTCCCTCAGGCGGCGTGCAAGGCGATGACGATCAGCCGTTTCGGCCCATGCACGCCGAAGGTCAGGGTTTGTTCGATATCGGCGGTTTTTGAGGGGCCGGAGATCAGGATCGGGTTGGTGCCGCCGCCCGCCGCCCAGCCCAAGTCGGTCATGGCCTGCCAGAGGGTATCGAGGATTTTTTCCACCTCCAACAGCACGATATGAACCGGCGGCACCAGGGACAACAACCGGGGTTCCGCCGCCGTTGGCCACAGGATCAGGCTGCCCGTATCGGCAATGGCGCCCTTGGCGGTGGTGATACCTGCCTGCACCTCAAACAGGCCCTCGCGCAGGTCTTCAATGGGCCGATCATACACCAACCGTTCGACCCGATTGCCGCAGGCTTGGGTGACACCCGCCACCAGATTGGGCGGGGTGCCATGGGCGAGGGAGGTGACCCCCTCGGCGGTAAGGAAGGCTTCCAGCGCTTGCGGCCAGTCTGCACGGCTGCTGTCGATGAATTCCGTATTCACGCTTTCCATCAGGCGGCGCAGACGGGCGTAGCGCTGTTCCGGGGGCCAGCGTTTTTCGGCGATAACGGAAAAATCCTCCTCCTCGCGCGCGGGGGCCTTGGGGGCCGCGCGCAGCCGGGAGAGGATGTTGGCTTTCGCGTCACTCATGGTCGTAACCCCGATCCCGCGCCATCTGGTGCAGGGTTTTTCCGGTGAATTTGGGCTTCGTCCGATGCAGGGTCCAGTTCTTCAGAGGCGGCAGGCTCCCGGGAATCAACGGGCCCACCAGGGTCAGGAAACGCCCCAGAAGCCGATAGAACGGGCCAGACCGATGGGACAGCGCCCAGGCCTTCCAGGTCAGCGCCTCTACCGCAGATTTTCGCGCACCACATTGGGCCACGGCAGACCCCGGAAGGTCATGGCTGGCCTCCAGCCGCAGCTTGACGAGAATCCGCGCGATGGGAATGCGCACCGGGCAAACCTCAACGCAGGCATTGCACAGGCTGGAGGCAGAGGGCAGATCGCCCTGCTTGCCGAGCCCCTCCAACTGCGGGGTGAGGATCTTGCCGATGGGTCCGGGATAGACGGCGCCATAAGCATGGCCGCCCACGCGGGTATAGACCGGGCAATGGTTCATGCAGGCACCGCAGCGGATACAATGCAAGGTGGGCCGTAATTCCGGATCGCGATACACCCGGCTGCGCCCATTATCCAGCAAGATCAAATGCACATCACGGGGGCCATCCAAATCATCCCCCCGGCGTGGCCCATTGATCATATTGACGTAGGTGGTGGTATGCTGACCGGTGGCAGACCGGGGCAACAGACTGAGGATCGGCGCCGCTTCCTCCAGCTTCTCCACCACCTTTTCGATGCCGGAAATGGCGATATGTACGTCGGGCGCCGTGGTGCTGAGGCGGCCATTGCCCTCGTTTTCCACCAGGATCAGGGTGCCGGTTTCCGCTACCGCCATGTTGACGCCGGAAATCCCAACCTTGGCTGTGGCGAAACGTTCGCGCAGCACGGCGCGGGCCATGGCGGTCAGTTCCTCCACATCCTCCGTGTAGGGCGCGCCGGGGATATTGTCTTCGAACAGATGGGCGATCTCCCGTTTGTTCTTATGGATGCAAGGCATGATGATGTGGGACGGGGTCTCCCCCGCCAATTGGATCACATATTCGCCCAGGTCGGTTTCCACCGCCGCGATGCCGTTCGCTTCCAGATAGGCATTCAGGTGGGTCTCTTCCGAGACCATGGATTTGCCCTTGACCACATAATCGGCGCCCTGCTTGCGGATAATCTCCAAAAACAGGGTGTTGGCCTGTTCCGGGGTCTCCGCCCAATGCACGGTGATGCCGTTGGCGGTGCAGGTGGCTTCCAATTGTTCCAGCAAGTCGGGCAGTTTCGAAAGCGCCCGTTGGCGCACCGCCTCCCCCAGCGCCCGCAGCCGCGTCCATTCATCCGGGTCGGGGAACTGCACCGCCCGCTTATGCATCAGGCCATCCATGGCCCGGCGCAGATTGCCGTGCAACTGGGTGTCTGCCAAAGCCTGGCGCGCCGCCGCGCCGAAATCATGGCGGGCTTTGGGATCAGCGCTCATCGCTCAACCGCTCCAACAGGAATTCCGCAAGATGCCGGGCCTGCAGCGGGCTTCCCTTCTTCTCCAAGGCGCCGCCCATATTCATCAGGCAGCCGCAATCGCCGGAGAGTAGAACTTCGGCTCCGGTGGCTTCTGCGTCGGCCACCTTGTCCGCCACCATGGCGCCGGAAACCTCCGGCCGTTTCACCGCAAAGGTGCCGCCGAAACCGCAGCATTCCCGCTCTCGCTGTAAGGGGGCGAGGGTGACGTAGCCGAGCCGCTTCAGCAGAGTTTTGGGTTCCTCATCGATGCCCATCTCCCGCAGGGCGTGGCAGGAGCCGTGCCAGGTGACCGTGATCGGCGGGCCCAGGTCTTGGGGGTGGAAATCCAACACATGGAGCAGAAATTCCGAGAGCTCGAACACCCGATCGGCGAAGGCCGCCGCCTGTGCCTCACCGGGGAACAATTCGGGGTAATGCTTGCGCATCATCCCGGCGCAGGATCCGGAAGGCAGGACAATGGGAATACGCTTGGGGAACAGCGCCATTTGGGCCGCTGCCACCTGCCGCGCTTCGTCTGGATAGCCACTGTTAAAGGCGGGTTGGCCGCAGCAGCTTTGATCTTGCGGGTAGATTACCCGAAGGCCGTTTCGCCGCAGCAGTTCCATGCCCGCGAGACCGGCCTTCGGGAAAAACAGATCGACGATGCAGGTGCCGAAAAAATACACGGCTTCCGGCTTCGGCGGATACAGGCGGCCCGCCATTCAAAGGGTCTTTCCGACCCGCAAAAGACTCCTGCAAGCGCTGTGCGTGATGGTCAGTCTCCCAGGCAAATATGCAGGCCGCGGGCGGTGCGGACCAAGGTACCGTCCAAGTCCACCAGAGCCGGGCCCTCGGCGATCTCCTGCAAGGGCACGGGGATCACCCGGTTTTCCCGCCAGGTCACCACCTGTTCGGTTTTCCCTTCCGCGATCAGATCGACCGCGGCAACCCCAAAGGCCGACGCAATAACCCGGTCGCGGGGCGTGGGCGTGCCGCCCCGTTGCACATAGCCCAGAACCGTCACCCGGGTTTCTGCGCCGGTCAGGTCTTGCACCGCATGGCCGATCATATGGGCAACGCCGCCATAGCGGCTTTCCCCATCCACATAGGTGTGCATGGTCTTATCGCCATCCACGGGGTTCACCGCTTCGGCCACCACCATCAGCGAGTGATGCCGCCCGCTGTCGTAGATCGCGCGGATACGCTTGGCGATCACTTCCATATTATAGGGAATTTCCGGGATCAGGATCACGTCAGCGCCCCCGGCGATTCCCGCCGACAGGGCAATATGACCCGCATCGCGCCCCATGACTTCCAGGATCAACACCCGCTGATGGCTGGCCGCCGTCGGTTGCAGGCGGTCGAGGGCATCCACCGCCGTATCCACCGCCGTGCTGAAGCCCACCGCATCGTCGGTCGACGGCACGTCGTTGTCGATTGTCTTCGGCACACCGATAAACTGAAAGCCACCCTGCTTGGCCAGGCGGTTCAACAGCTTCATGGACCCATCGCCGCCGATGCCGATGACGCCGGAAAGTCCCAATTCCTGGATACCGTCGAGGATGTCCCCAGACCGATCCTTAAGACTGCCATCGGGCATGGGAAAAGCGAAGGGATCGCCCTTGTTCACCGTGCCCAGAATGGTGCCGCCTTGGCGTAGCAAGGTGCCCGAAAACACGGCATGTTCCAGGGAAATGGTCCGCATGGGCCGTTCCATCACCCCCCGGGTGCCATCCAGGATGCCGACGACCTCCCACCCATAGCCTTCCGAGGCATGGCGGGTGACGGCGCGGATGACGGCGTTCAGCCCGGCGCAATCGCCGCCGCTGGTTAAGACACCAATTCGCTTTTTAGCCATGGCGCCGGTCCATCAAAAAAAATGCGTGTCGCTGCATGATACTCCCCTCTCGACTGGAGTTTGGTGTAATCTCGTCGAACGCCCTTTCAACCAGTACATTAAACCCGCCCTACATGGAAGACCGAGACAGCCTTTCGCAAAAGCTTCTAAGTTTACGCAGCGAACATCGTGACATGGACGCGGTCATCGAGCGGATGCTGGAGGCCCCTCCTTACGATCAATTGCTGCTGCAACGGTTGAAGAAACGCAAGCTGGCGCTGAAAGATCAGATCGCCCTGTTGGAAAATCTGTTGATCCCCGACATCATCGCCTAGGGAACCGGGGGTAACGGACCTGGGGTAACGGCGGGCGCGGGGGCAAAAAAGGGCCTGGGCTCAGCCGCCCGCCCGTCCGAAGGTGCTGCGTTTCTTGACCTTGGTTTCGCTGGAGAACTTTTCTTCCTGCAATTTACGCGAATCATCGGTCGTTGCCGGGGCGAATCGGACGGCGATTTGCTTTTGCCGGGGTTTACGGCGTACCACCAGCCCGGGCATGGTGGTGAACATCAGGCCGCTATTAGCCGAGGTCACGTTGCCGAGGATGACCCTGTCTCCGACCTTCAAATTGCCCTGGTAGTCCGCCAACAGGCAGCCATTGCGGCCCCAATCCACGGTTTTCAAGACCTGACCTTCCAATTCCATGCTGAGCACCGGATGGGTGACCCGGCGTTCATTGCGGTTATTGTCCTTTTTCTTTTTAGAGCGCAGAAACATGGGGGGTCGCGATGCTGAAGAAGAATGAGTCGTGAATCATGACGAATTTTTGTTTCCAAATCAATGGTCTGCAATAGAATGGCCCCTGAAGCGCCGGGCCCGTTCGGTCATCCCACGGGGAAATCACGGGGGCTGGGTTCCATTCCCATCGCCCAAAACCCGCTGCATGTAAACCGAATCCACCCATTGCCCCAGCTTATGACCGACCGACTGCAAAATACCGACATGGGAAAACCCCAGTTTGCGGTGCAGGCCGATTGAGGCGCGGTTTCGGGAATCGCCGATCACGGCGATCATTTGCCGGTAGCCCCGTGTTTCAGACTCGGTAATGATCTGGCTCAATAATGCGGTCCCCACCCCGCGGCGGGTGACGGTATTTGCAAGATAGATGGAATCCTCCACCGTATGCCGATACCCGATCCGGCGGTGAAATGGCCCCGCGTAGGCGTACCCTAAAATGCCGTCCGCCGACGAGGCCACCAAATAGGGGTATCCCTCTCCTACAAGGGTTTTCCAGCGTTGGGTCATTTCCGCCAGATCCGGCGCCACGGTCTCGAAGGTGGCAAGCCCCGTCTGTACATGATCGGCATAAATCGCCGTTATGGCCTCGAAATCCGCCGCGTCGGCAGGCCGGATATGGAAATCGGAGTCGCTCAACACCCAATCAAATCCTGCGCTTGCGCCGCCAGTGCCGCGATCAGCTCCGTCAACTGCGCTTGCAAATCGTTGAAGGCAGGCAGTTTCTCGATCACGTCCTCATCCATATAGAGGGCCCGGTTGACTTCGATCTGCAACACATGCACACCGCCCAGGGGCCGACCGTAATGGCGGGTGGTAAAGCCCCCCGCATAGGGGCTGTTGCGTTTCACCCGATGCCCGTGTTTCTGCAATTCGCTTTCCACAAATCCGGTCAAGGTGCGGTCGCAGGAGGCGCCAAACCGGTCGCCCAACACAAAGCCGACCCTGTTTTCTCCCGGGTCCTTTTCCATGGGGCCACCCACGGAGGGCATGGAATGGCAATCAATCAAGATACAGCCGCCGAATCGGTCCAAGGAATGATTGATCAACCCCCGCAAGGCCGCATGATAGGGGTCATAGCACCGAGACAGCCGTCGCTCCACCTCGTCGAAGCCCAGTTTATCCCGATAGATGGTTTCGCCGTTGGTGACCACCTTGGCGACGGTGCCGAGGCCGGCAATCACCCGGGGAGACCGGGTGGAGGCTCCATCAGGCAGCGGATCGTGGAACATGCGCGGGTCCAGTTCCAGCCGTTCCCGGTTCGGGTCCACATAGGCGCGGGGAAACAGGGCCCGCAGCAAGGGCGCGCCATGGCGCGGTGCGGCGGCATAAAGTTGATCGACAAAGGCATCTTCAGATCGGCGTAAGGAAACCGGGTCCAGCCGGGCCGCCGCGATGAAGTCAGCCGGGTACTGGTCGCCGCTATGGGGCGAGGCGAACACCAACGGCACCTCGGGGGCCGTGGGTTTGTCGATCTTGAAGGCCTCGGAGGCTGACGCCCCTGGTTCAGCTCTATTCATGATCCTGCTTTCACGTGGCGATCCATGGCATATACCGCGTCGCGGTTTCCCGGCGCAATGCGCCACATGCATCAAGACTAACCTGATTTTCTAAGGTGGCCCTTGAAAATGCCACCGGGTTCGGTATAAAGGCGCTTCTTTGCGGCCCGCAAGGGCCCGAAAAGATGAAGGGCGCGTAGCTCAGCGGGAGAGCACTACGTTGACATCGTAGGGGTCACTGGTTCAATCCCAGTCGCGCCCACCATCTTTTTCCT
>JBMYUJ010000051.1:0-24273 GCA_049605255.1 Magnetospiraceae bacterium | reverse complement strand
CAGACCCGGATGCCATCGTGAATGGCATCGGCATGATGCTGAAAAATGCGCAACGCCAAGGCAGCTTGCGGCCTACCCCCATGGCTTTGGCGGAACCGCCCGCCCATGAGGGCGCCTTGCATTTCCCCGGCAAGATCAAACCCATCGTCGGCGCCCGGGGCACACGGGAATGGGCCGTCGCCAGTGGCGGCCAGCATCAGATCGTGATTCTGGACGAACAGGGCCAAACCGTGCAGCGCATCGGATCGGGCAAACCCGGGTTCGAAGATGGCCCCCTCGCGTCGGCCGAATTCAACAGCCCCCAGGGGTTGGTTGCGGGCGACGGGGCGGTCTTTTACGTGGCGGATACGGGCAACCATGCCCTGCGCCAAGTCGACTTGGCATCGGGAATAGTCACCACTTTGGCGGGCTCCGGTTTTCGCGGTCAGCCGCTGACCGGAAGGCGGTATGGAGAGGCTGTGGATCTGGCCTCGCCCTGGGACCTGGAACGGCAGGAAAACCGCCTGTTTTTCGCCAATGCGGGAACCCATCAGATCGGCATCTATCATTTGGGCGACGGGCTGGTGGAGGTTTTGGCCGGCACGGGCGAGGAGAATATTGTCGATGGCCCGGCGGGAAAAGCCCTGCTGGCGCAGCCCAGCGGTCTCGCCCTTGATCCCCAAGGCAGGGGCCTGTACTTCACCGACAGCGAGACCAGCGCCCTCAGAGTGGTCTGGCTGGACGGCGACCCCCATGTGGAGACCCTGATCGGCAGCGGCCTTTTTGACTTCGGGGACCGGGACGGGGATTGCAAATCGGCGGCGCTGCAGCACCCCCTTGGGGTAGCCTGGCACCAAGATGGTCTCTTGGTGGCCGACAGCTATAACCACCGGATTAAACAGGTGAACCTTGGCTGCCGGTCGGTGATCGCGTTTCCCAAAGGCGGGGAAGCCGGGAAATCACCCCCCCTCCTGACGCCCTCTGAACCGGCGGGAATCGCCTCAAGATGTGCGAAAACAATCCTGCTATCGGATACGAATAATCACCGCATTCTAGAATACCGGCTGGACACGGGGACGCGCCGGGTTTTCGCCGCCTAGGTGCCGACTCTCCACCCACCCACCCCGCAAAAAGAACAAGCACCCCCTTCTTCAGGAGCCCCCGCGTGAACAGCCCCGGAAATTCCATCGCCAGCCGCGATATCAAAAGCTATCTCCACCCCTATACCAACCTGAAGGCCCATGAGCAGAACGGCCCCTTGGTGATTACCCGAGGGGCCGGCATTCATGTGTATGACGAAGACGGCAAGGCCTATATCGAAGGCATGGCGGGGCTGTGGTGCACGGCGTTGGGCTTTGGGGAGGAACGGCTTGTGGAAGCCGCGACCCAGGCCATGCGCAATCTCCCCTTCTACCATGGGTTCAACAGCAAAACGACGCCGGTGGCCGTTGATCTGGCAGAGCGGCTGTTGAGCCTGGCGCCCGTGCCCATGTCGAAAGTATTCTTCGCCAATTCCGGGTCGGAAGCCAATGACAGCGTCATCAAACTGGTCGTTTACTACAACAACGCTCGTGGCTTGCGGCATAAGAAGAAGATCATCGCCCGCGAGCGAGGCTATCACGGCGTGACGGTCGCTTCGGCCAGCCTGACCGGTCTGCCCAATAATCACCGCGCTTTCGATCTGCCCCTGGCGGGCATCCTGCATACGGATTGCCCCTATCCCTATCGCGGCCAGAACCCGGGCGAAAGCGCGGAAGATTACGCGACCCGGCTCGCCGAGAATCTGGAAACGCTCATCCAAGAGGAGGGGCCGCATACCGTTGCCGCCTTTATCGCCGAGCCGGTGATGGGGGCGGGCGGGGTCATCGTGCCGCCGAAAACCTATTTTGAGAAAATTCAGGCCGTCTTGCGCAAATATGATGTGCTGATGATCGCCGACGAGGTGATTTGTGGCTTTCACCGCACGGGCAATACCTGGGGCAGTGAAACTTTCACTATTCAGCCTGATATCATGACCATGGCCAAGGCCTTGTCCTCGGCCTATCTGCCGATCTCGGCGGTGATGATCAACGAGGAAATATACCAGGCGATTGCCCAGCAGAGTGCGACCATCGGCACCTTTGGCCATGGGTTCACCTATTCGGGCCATCCGGTCTCCGCGGCGGTGGCTCTGGAAACCCTGAAGATCTACGAGGAGCGGGACATGTCGGCCCATGTCAACGCCGTGGCGCCCCGTTTATGGTATAATCTGGAGACGTTGCGCGATCACCCCTTGGTCGGAGACGTGCGCGGCGTTGGGTTGTTGGCGGGCCTGGAACTGGTCGCCGACAAGGTCGAAAAAACCCCGTTCGACCCAAAACAGGGGGTTGGCGCCGCCGTGGCGAAGCGGGCGGAACAGCATGGCTTGATCCTGAGGGCGCTGGGCGATACCCTGGCGATCTGCCCCCCGTTGATCATCGAAACGGCGGAAATCGACGCGTTGGCGGAGCGGTTAACCCGCGCTTTGGATGATATTGCGGCGGAAATACGTGGGAATTAAACGTTTTTCCAATGAATCACCGCTCAATGCGCCTTGCTCGCGTCGTTAAGGCTGTAATAGGATAGGCGCCTTCCCTGAGAAAGTGGAGGCTGGGAACCACGGCATGAATTACGACGACTTTTTTGCCTCTCGGATTGGTCATCTGAAATCCGAGGGACGTTATCGTGTCTTCGCGGAGCTGGAACGGCAGGCCGGGCGTTTTCCCCGGGCGACCAATTATCGGCCCGACGGCACCACCAATGAGGTGATCGTTTGGTGTTCCAACGACTACTTGGGCATGGGCCAACATCCGGATGTCTTGCAAGCGATGCATGGCGCCGTCGATCTGTGTGGCGCGGGCGCGGGCGGGACGCGCAATATCTCGGGCACCAATCACTTCCACGTGCTGTTGGAAAGTGAACTGGCCGACTGGCACGGCAAGGAAGCGGCGTTGCTATTCACCGCTGGCTATACGGCCAATCTGACCACGCTGATGACCCTGGGCACCCATTTGCCCGGCTGCATTATTTTCTCCGATTCAAAGAACCATAACTCCATGATCGAAGGTATTCGGGCCGGAAAATCGGAGAAAATGGTCTTCAAGCATAATGACCCGGCGGATTTGGAGCGCCTCTTGGCGGCGGCCCCGGCGGATGTGGCGAAAGTGGTGGCCTTTGAGTCCGTCTACTCCATGGATGGGGATATCGCGCCGATCGCCGAGATCCTGGACATCTGCGAAAAATATGGCGCCCTCAGCTATATCGACGAAGTGCATGCGGTTGGCATGTATGGCCCGCGCGGCGCAGGTGTTGCCGAGCGCGATGGTTTGATGGATCGCATCGACATCATCCAGGGCACCCTGGCCAAGGCCGTGGGCGTTGTCGGCGGCTATATCGCCGGTTCGGCGAATTTCATCGATTTCATCCGATCCTATGGTAACGGATTCATCTTTTCCTCCTCACCGACCCCGTCGGTAGCGGCGGCGGCGCTGACGTCGATCCGCTGGCTGAAGGAGCATAATGAGATCCGCGTGCGCCATCAGGAGCGGGCCGTCACCCTCCGCCAGAAATTGCGCGAGGCGGGAATTCCGATCATGGATGCGCCGAGCCATATCGTGCCCGTCATGGTGCGCGAACCGGCGCTCTGCAAGCAGGCCAGCGATATGCTGCTCGATCAATACGGGCATTACGTGCAACCCATCAACTATCCCACCGTGGAGCGGGGCACGGAACGGCTGCGTTTCACCCCCGGGCCATTGCATGACGATGCCATGATCGAGGATTTGGTCACGGCGCTCTGCGATGTTTGGCGGCGCTTGGGCCTGCAGGAAGCTGCATAACGGGTATCGGCCCTTCCATATAACGTATGGACTGGGAATCCCGAACTGCCTACACTAAATGTAGTCAGGTGACGGAGTTGCAACCATGTATGCCGACAACACCTTAACACCTAAGGAAGCGACGCGTTTATGCGCCCTGGGCACTTTGGCTGCGGGGCCCATGCGCTATGGCGCCTTGGCCAATGCGATTCGGCAGTTTTTAGGTCACATTTCAGGTCCATCCCTTGATCTTATGGGCCCGTCCATCGAACTTTTGAAGTTCGAGGGATTGGTGACCCCCCTGGAAGGGGAGGGCATGGAAGATGATGCCTTGCTGGCCGTGACAGAAGACGGCATGGACGCCCTTAGGACCTTGCTCAAGGCCCCGGTCAGGTCCTCGTCAACCGACCTTAACATGTTGATTATTACGTTAAAGTTCCGATTCCTGCATCTCTTGCCCCCCCCCGACCAACGGGATCAAATTCACCTGTTGGCCGATGCCAGCGAGACGGAGATGGAGCGCTTAATCGCCCTGCGCCGTCAACATGCGCGAGAGCCGGGTTACCTCACCCATTGGCTTGACCATGATATCTCTGAATTGGAATCGCGATTAACATGGTTACAGGAAATGGAGCGCATTTTAGAGTCGGCACCAGACCCGGCTTAGAATAGTATTGCGACGGGGGCAGGAAGCCGTCAGCATTGTCAGGTAAATTTTGATTGGGCCGATGACCTCCGGGCGGCGCCCCGCGGGGTCGGTTACCAGTAAGAGCGGTGTATTTGATGAACGAAGAAACATCTCGGCTCAATAATTTGATCGAGTTGGCAAAGGAAACCTCGGATGCCCGGCGACGGCAGCTGCTGAGCGAGGTAACCGACCTGTTTTTCGATACCGAAGACTCCCTCAATGGCAATGAAATCGACCATTTCGGCAGCATCATGGGCAAGGTGGCCTTTGAGCTGGAAACCAAGGTGCGCCAGGGTCTTGCGCAGCGTATGGCCGAATCCGGCAATGCCCCCCACGACCTGATTAATCAACTGGCGCGCGATGAAATCTCGGTTGCGCAACCGGTTTTGCAGAATAGCACCGTGCTGACCGATGACGACCTGATCGCGATCATTGGCGAATCCAGCCAAGAGCATATGATGGCGATGACCCAGCGCAAGGCCGTGTCTGAGCGGGTGTCGGAGAGCCTTGTAGATAAAGGGAACGACACGGTGGTCGAAGGCTTGGTCAAGAATGATGGGGCCAAGTTCAACAAGCGCACCTTTGGCAAGATGGTACAGCGGGCAGAGGGCAACGAACAGCTTCATGCCCCCTTGGCAGGCCGCAAGGACGTACCGCCAGAAACCCTGCAGAAGATGTATTGGTTTGTGTCTGCCGCCGTTCGCAAGCAGATTTTGAACTCGACTCGGGAGATTTCCGAAGAGGAACTCACCCGTATCATGGCGGAGATGGAACAGGAGATTACCTCCAAAGTCAACCAGCCCTATGACGAGCAAACCTTCGCCGCTGCCGAACGCTATATCCGCAATCAGGATGTGTTGGGCAATTTGGACGGCAAACTGCTCTCGCAGCTATTGCGCCAGGGCCAGGTGCCGACCTTCTTGGTAGGTATTGCCTTTTTGTCGAAGATCGATCCAGAAACCGCGCATCGGGTGTTCTACCAAGGCAGCGGTGAGGCCGCCGCAGTGGCCTGCCGGGCGGCGGATATCGATAAGGATTCCTTTGCCAACCTGCTGACCCTGACAGATCAATCCCACCGCCGGTCGCGGGACGAAATGAAAAAGCTGGTGGAAATGTATGAAGCGATCCCGACCGACGCGGCGCGGCGGGCCGTACGCTATTGGAAGCTACGTTCAAAAACCGGCGGCGGCGCCTAACCCCGTCCGCTTTCCTTTATCCGATCGTATAGCTCAGGTGCTGGATGCCAGCGCCGAACTGCTTGCTGTCTACTAATTCCAGGGCCATTTCACTTCCCCCCGCCGAAAACAGCCGGATACCATTGCCCAAGAGGACGGGGAGCACGAAAAGCTCCACCGTATCCAGATGACCGGCGCGGAGAATGGCCCCTGCGGTCCGGCCCCCGCCGACGATCCACACATCCCCCTCGCCTTCCCGGCGCAACTTCCAGGAAAGTTCACCCGCGTCGCCACTGAAAGCCTCAACGCCCTCAATATCGGTGTCGAGCGGGGAACTGGTCCAAATCAACGCGCGCTTTCCCGCATAGGGCCAATCATCGAATTTGGCAATCTGATCGAAAGTGGCCCGCCCCAATACCACGGTGTCGATCTCCGCTTCAAAAGCGGCATAGCCCACATCGATATGTTCGAAGGGCGCCAACCAATCCAACCGCCCGCCCGGCGGGCCGATATACCCATCCACGGACATGGCCACGTAATAGCGGAACCGTTTCATCGATCCTCTCCCCCTGTTAAGCGGAATGGGCCAGGGAAACCTGGTCGACCCCACCGGCCTGCTTACCGAGAATTTCCGCAACACTCACGGCCAACACGGTCGCCTGGGCCTCCTCCGAGCGCTGGATGCTGTCCATCAGAGCGCCGTGCCAGGGCGGCGTGTCGTCGTTTTCGTATGCGGCATCCTCGAAGCGAAGACGGGGCCGGTTAATCTCCAGCTGGGTGCAAAGGTCACCCAATGGCAGGGTTTCCAAATCCCTTGCCAAGACCCACTGATCCTCTTCTGTCATCGCCACGGTTCCATGGGGCCGCAGGCATTCCAGCACTTCCTCCACCAAGGTGCGGGAATGGCGGCAGGCGCGGGCCAGATCGCGGGTTTTAATGGCGCCGCCGCTGTCGCGCGATTGCCGCCGCAGTTCAGAGAGCAGTTCCAAGGCCATCTGCAGCCGGGCCGCACGATTGCCGGGTTTGTCCAGAGTGGCCCCCCCACCCTTCCCTTGGCGGAAGGCATCCAGGCTCGCCGTCAATTCCGCGCCGAGCAAAATCACTGCCCAGGTCAAGTACATCCACAGCAAGAACACGGGCACCGTCGCCGCCGCGCCATAGACGGTCTGATAGGTGGTGGACCCAGACATATAGAGGCCAAATCCCTTGCGCAGCAGGGCAAACAAGGTTCCCGCCACCACGGCGCCCACCAGCGCATGGCGGAACTGTACCGATTTGTTCGGAATCAGGAAATAGAACAGGCCCAGGGCGAGGACGACGAGGAGGTTGGGCAGAACCCCCGCCAATAACGTCATCAACGTGCCGGTTTTCTCCACACCGACAATGGCAGTAACGGTGAAAAACACGGTGGAAAGAGACAGGCTCGCCCCCAGCAGGAGCGGCGCCATGGTAAGGAAGGTCCAAGACACCAGCAAACGGGCCGCCAGGGGCCGTTGCCGCTTGGTGCGAAACACCGTGTTGAAAGCCGCATCGATGGTGTTGAGCAATAACACAGCGGTGACGGCCAATCCGACAATACCCACCGCCGTCAGAGACCCGGTATTGGCCAAAAAGGTTTCCAGATAGGAATTAATGGTGGAACCGGTTTCCGGCAGGAAATTCAAGACAATATAGGCCTGCACAGATTCTCGGACGCCTTCAAATACGGGAAAGGCGGATAGCGCGGCGAAGGAGATCGCCAGGAGCGGCACCAGGGCCAAGAGAGAGGTGTAGCTGAGGGAGGCCGCCACCACCATCAGACGATCTTCATCGAATCTTTCCCAAACATATCGCGCAAAAAGCCGCACGGCAGACACTCTTTGGTCAAATCGGCTGGGTGCGCCGGGCATATCGGATCCTATACCTCATTCACATCTCGACATTTATGTTATACCACAGCGCCTTCGAGGCCAGTACCCCATCCCACGAGGGACCGGGTTTCGTTTCCGAGGAAGTTTGGTATAGGATAGGCGCAAACGCCATCCGCGTAATCCATAACAAGATCAAGAGGACGCCCATGACATCCAACAACCCATTGATGGCCGGGAAAAAGGGCCTCATCATGGGTATCGCCAATGACCGCTCGATCGCCTGGGGTATCGCCAAGGCAGCCGCGGATCACGGCGCCAAGCTGTGCTTGACCTATCAGGGCGAGGCCTTGCAAAAGCGGGTTGCCCCCCTTGCCGAGTCTGCTGGGTCGGATTTTGTGCTGCCCTGCGATGTTGCGGACGCCGCGTCCCTGGATACGTTGTTTGCCGCCATCAAGGAACGATGGGGGACGCTCGATTTCTTCGTCCATGCGGTGGCTTTTTCCGACAAGGGAGAGTTAAAAGGGCGCTACGCCGATACCAGCCGGGAGAATTTTCTCTCCACCATGGATATCTCGGTCTATTCCTTCACAGATTGCGCCCGCCGCGCCGCCGAGTTGATGCCGAATGGCGGCAGCATGCTCACCCTCAGCTATTTCGGGGCGGAGCGGGTGATGCCCCATTACAATGTGATGGGCGTAGCCAAAGCGGCCCTGGAAGCCAGTGTGCGGTATCTTGCCGAAGATTTCGGCAAGGACAATGTGCGCGTTAATGCCATGTCTGCCGGGCCCATGAAGACCTTGGCGGCCTCGGGGATCGGGGATTTCCGATATATCTTGAAATGGAACCAGTATAATTCCCCCTTGCGGCGGAATGTGACCTTGGAAGATGTGGGTGGCGCGGGCCTCTATTTGGTTTCAGACCTGTCTTCCGGGGTCACCGGCGAAGTGCATCATGTGGATTCCGGCTACAACGTTATTGGCATGAAGGCCAAGGACGCGCCCGATATTTCCATCGTCTGACCATGGCGGGGAACAGCTTCGGACATAGCTTCCGCTTTACCACCTTTGGGGAAAGCCACGGCCCCGCCATCGGCTGCGTGATCGATGGCGTGCCACCGCGCCTGCCGCTGAGCGAAGATCTAATTCAACCCTGGCTCGACAAACGCAAGCCCGGGGGCTCCCGTTTTGTCACCCAGCGGAAGGAAGCGGACGCCGTGCGCATCCTGTCTGGGGTGTTCGAGGGGCAGACCACCGGCACGCCGATCGCGCTCTTGATTGAGAACACCGACCAGCGATCCAAAGATTACGGCGAGATCAAGGATACCTTTCGGCCCGGCCACGCGGATTTCACCTATCATGCCAAATATGGCTTCCGAGACTATCGCGGTGGAGGCCGGTCCAGCGCGCGGGAAACCGCCGCCCGGGTCGCCGCGGGTGCGGTGGCGCGCCAGGTTCTGGGGCCAAATATCGTCATTCGCGGCGCGTTGATAGGTATTGGCAATCAAACCATCGACCGGAACAACTGGGATTGGGACGCCCGCGACGACAACCCATTCTGGTGCCCAGACGCGCAGGCCGTCGGCCCCTGGACCACTTATTTGGATGAGGTGCGCAAGGCCGGATCTTCCGTGGGCGCGCTGGTGGAAGTGGTGGCGGACGGGGTGCCCGCGGGCTGGGGATCGCCGGTCTACGATAAGTTGGATTCAGACCTCGCCAAGGCGATGATGAGTATCAACGCCGCCAAGGGTGTGGAAATCGGCGCCGGTTTCGAGGCCGTGCGTTTGCGCGGCGAAGAAAACGCCGATGAAATCATCAGCGAAAACGGCAAGCCCGTGTTCCTCTCCAACAATGCGGGCGGCATCCTGGGCGGTATTTCCTCCGGCCAGCCGGTGGTGGCCCGCGTGGCATTCAAGCCAACCAGTTCCATCCTGATCCCACGGCGGTCGGTGGATGTTCACGGCAACCCGACTGAAGTGAAAACCAAAGGGCGGCACGACCCCTGTGTGGGCATTCGCGGCGTGCCAGTGGCAGAGGCCATGATGGCGATGACCCTGGCGGACCATATGCTGCGCCACCGGGCGCAATGCGGATAAACAGTCATCCAACCAAAAAAAGCTCCCGCTTAGGCGGGAGCAGTGCAAGACGAGGAGAAACAAGTAGGAGAGTCAGACTCAGAGGTTTGCTCTCTCCGCGCCGATTTCAAGCTGTTTTTGGATAAAAACTATTCTACAGGGCCGCAACGGGGTAATTATATTGCCGTATTTGCAGAAAAAGCCCGAAAAATCAGCCCTCGATGACCGCCAACATGGGCGCGTCATCCTCGATTTTCCGAATTTGATCAATCCCCTGTCGAATCTCCGACATCAGGAATTCCGCCCGTTTAACCGGCCCGCCCGCATCCATGGACGGGAACAAGGTCCGATAAGCTTTCATTTTCACCCAAAGGGCACAGAGCACACCACCGATGGTGATGTGATAGCTCTGGATCAGCTTCTCCACCTTACGGAACCGTTCGGCGGTCAGATTGTCCCACATTTTTTCGCTGCTGCGGTCGAAATTCTCGAACCGACCGGTGATCTGGACCAACAGATTGTTGAAGGTGTTCTCCACGGAATCACAGGTTTTCATCAAGTTGGGATCATGCCGTAGCTGCCAATTCTGCCGCAGGATATGCAGCGATTGGGTGAACTCTTCCAACACCGGTTCGATGGATTCTAGGCAACTGCGGTAATAGGACAGGGAGAGGAAGATATCCCCGTAATCCTCTAGGAAGCGGGGCACGTCCATAACGCCCACTTTCAATTTTTCCGCCATATAGTGCAGGGATTCCAGGGCTTTTTTCTTATCCGGATTGCGGAACAAAGAAATCAGTGAGTCGAAATCATCCACATCCACATTGCTATTACCATAGATCTGCTGGATCAGCGGCCGGGTGAACCGCTTCATGTACCCGGTCAATTCCTTGGTTTTTCCATCGGATAATTTCAGCTTTGCCAATTCGTTGACCGGCACCCCCATCTTCCGCAAGGCAATGCGGAGACTATACACATCGTAACTGGGCAGCAGCGCCAGTTCGTTTAGCAGCATCAAATCCGGATGCGGGTCGTCCTCCGGCCAGTTGAACAGGCGCGGCAGATCGAAGATTTCCAGTTGCCCGGAGCCCGTGCCATCTTCGCCGGAGAAGACCTCCACCACGCTTTCAAGCTTGACGTTCTTGATCAATCTCGCGGTGGTCAGGGCTGGGGTCTGGATCGGCACAAGCGACAGAGGGAGGATATAAAGCGCATCCCGGTCATCCTCGACGTCTGACGTCAACGCCTGCGTCGCCGCCGCTTTTCTCTCCTCCGCCGCGTTTTGTTCGACCATCTCCCGCCCTCAGGATTACAAAACTTGCCGCCTTGCTATACTATAGCCCCGGAAAGATTAATAACCTAATAGGGATATGCAGGGCCGATCATCGATGACCGACACCAGCCCTCGACCAAACCGGGCCATGAGCGCGAACGACGCCGTGGCGCTGTTTTCGGAAAACGAACATTTGCGCCATACGGTTGCCGATTTGCGCCGGGAGCTGGATGCCGCCTTACGCCAATCAGAAAGGTTGGTCCGCGATGCCAAGGCCGCCCGCGATGAGGAAGTGACGGAATTACGCTCCCAGGTCGTCGCCATGCGCGCGGAAATCGAACGCTTGCGCGCGGTGTATCAAGACCGCCTGAACGCGGCGGAAAATGGCTTTCAAGAAACCCGCGCGCAATTGACTGGCACCATCGCCGAACTCCGCGCCCGTTTGGAGAGCCCGGATGGATAACGGTCTAACATCCGCTGCGGGAGCCGACGCCCCTGCCGGTGGCGAAGTGCAAAAACGCCTGCGGGAGATGGAGATTCTGCTGCAGGTCAGCCGCGAACTGGCGGGGCTCAAGGGTTTGAACGCCACCTTGGGCGCCTTTGTCCGGCTGATTTCCTTGGCCTTGAATGCGGAACGCAGCACCCTGTTTTTAAACGACGAAACCACGTCGGAACTCTATAGCCGGGTCGCGCAAGGGGATTTCCATCATGAAATCCGTTTCGCCAATGATCTCGGCATTGCCGGCATGGTGTTCGGGCGCGGGATCGGGGCGATCGTGCCCGATGCATATGCGGACCCGCGTTTTAACCGGTTGATTGATGAACAGACCGGCTACGTTACCCGCAACATCCTCTGCGTACCGATCCGGACCGTCGACAATGATGTCGTCGGCGTGGTGCAGAGCCTCAATAAAAAGGACGGGCAGTTCAGCGAGTCGGACCTCAAGCTTTTGGAGGCCATGAGCACCCAAGCCGCCGTCGCGCTGATGAATGCCCAGCATTTGGAGCGTATGGAGGAAACCCACCGCCAGGCGCTGGATTTTCTGGATGCGGTGACGGGCGTGACCACGGATATTGACCTACACTCCCTGGTCAATCAGGTGATGGCCTCGGCAACCCGCATGCTGCATGCGGAAAACGCCGCGCTATTCATGCACGACGGTGAAACGGAAACCCTTTGGTGCGAAACCGGGACGACCGCGGGAAAAAACCGCATTTCCGTTGGCGTGGATCATGGCATCCCCGGGGAAGTCTTCCGGACTGGCAAAACAATTCGGTTGGTGCACCCATACGCGGATTTGCGCTTTGATCCGCACCTCGATGAAAAACTCGGTGTATTTTCCCGCTCCATCCTGTGCGTGCCGGTTTTTGACCGGGATGGCAAGCCGATCGGCGCCGCCCAAATGGCCAACAAGCGGGGCGGGCGCTTTACGGAGGAGGACGAAACCTGGCTCGCCGCCTTCACCAATCAGGTCGCCATCGGCTTGGATAACGCGCGTTTGTTCTCCGATGTGCAAAACATGAAAAACTACGCGGATAGTATGCTGCAATCCATGTCCAACGGCGTCGTGACCCTGGACCAGAAAGACCGGGCGGTGACCATCAACATGGCGGCCCGACGGATCTTACGCGTGCGCGAACATGACATCATCGGCGAGCATTCAGAAGATTTCTTTTCCGGCCCCAACGCCTGGATTCACGAGAAAATCGACCTTGTGAATCAGACCGGCGAGGCGGAAAGCGTGGCCGAGGCCACCATGCGCACCTATTACAGCAAAACCGATGTGCTGGTGAACATGACCGTGCTGCCCCTGGTGCGCGGGGAGAAGGAGCGGGAACGGCTGGGCACCATGCTGGTGTTTGAGGATATTACCAATGAAAAGCGCCTGAAAAGCACCATGTCCCGTTACATGGACCCCCTGTTGGCCGATCGGCTGTTGGCGGAAGAGGCCGAAATCCTGGGCGGCAATGCGGTGACTGCCACCGTGCTGTTCAGCGATATTCGCGAATTCACCAAAATGACTGAGGAGTTGGGGGCACAAGGGACCGTGTCGTTGCTCAACGAGTATTTCACGGAGATGGTGGACTGCGTCCAACGCGAGGGCGGCATGCTGGATAAATTCATCGGCGATGCGTTGATGGCCGGATTCGGCGTGCCACTGGCCCGCGGCGAGGATGAAGACAGGGCGGTGCGTGCGGGAATCACCATGCTCAAACGCCTCGCAGTTTGGAACAAGACCCGCATCGACGAGGGTCGCAAGCCGCTATCCATAGGTGTCGGCATCAATACGGATATGGTGATTACTGGGAATATCGGCTCCCCCCGACGCATGGATTACACCTTGATCGGCGAAGGGGTGAACATGGCCTCGCGAATCGAAAGCGCGACCAAGCGCTATGGCGCGCCGATACTGGTGAGCGAACATACCCTGCACCGATTAAAGGGAACTTACCTCACCCGCGAGATTGATCAGATCATTGCGAAAGGCACCTCCCGACCAGTTGGTCTATACGAAATCCTCGATCATTATTCGGAAGCGGACTTCCCACAAATTACCCTGGTGCTGAAGAAATTCGCGGAAGGATTAAACCTGTACCGGCGGCGGGATTTCGAAAAAGCCAAGGCTGCATTTATGGCCGCCCTTGCGCTGCATCCGGGGGATCGGGTCAGCCAAACCTATGTCGAACGCTGTGATGTCCTGATCCAGACGCCGCCCGGCCCGGAATGGGATAGTGTGTGGCGGATGACAGAGAAATAAGGGGCAAGCCGAAAGACGCGGCCCTATTTTGCGAGCCTTCGGAGCCGCCAGCCGAGCGCCCGCTTTGCATCCATTAACGTGTTTTTCCAGCGGTCAGAGGGGCCAATCGACGCCTCCACCGCGTAACCCAGTTGTCGCGCCGCATCCCCTGCGACCCAGTCAAACCGCTTTTTCTGCGCATCGGTCCAATGAGCCGCCCGCGACAGCGGATCGAAATCCTTGCTTTTTTTGACCGGTGTCCAATGTAGATCGGAGGTATCCGATTGAGTCAGTTCCGATGACCCACGTACCGCCAAATTCGCAGCACCATCAAAAGCATAGTCCGCAACGGGTAGCCCCAAAAACTCAAATATTTCTGTCAATACCTTCTGGTTGTCCGTAAACAGGTCTTCATACCGTACGAGTTTATGGCGATCGCCGCCTTGCGCTAGGAACCGGTTGATGAGGGTCGCATTCCTGGTCCAATTCACGAGGCCTTGCTCGAAGCTCCACCCAAAAGATCGCATGCCGGATTCCAGGGTGGCGCGTCCATCACGGACAATGATCAGCAAATGGGCGTCGGGGAAAAACCGATAGAAGTTGGCAATATTGCGGGTTGATGGGGTTTTCACCACAACCCGCTTGTCATCCTCATCGGCAATTCTGTTCAAAAATCCACCCAAGGCGTCGGCAAAGGCGGCTTCAAAGATTTTATCCTTGTCACCTGACTTCCATTCCGGCTGCCAACTGCCCAAGGTACGGTCCACATAGCTGCTCAGCAGATGGGAATGCATCAGCAGAAAATCTTCCCCCAACCCCGAAGGCCGGGTGCAGCCAGGATGGGCACTGACCAGGTCAGCCAGGTAATTGGTCCCCGAGCGGTGCGTTAATCCCAAGATGAGAATCGGCGGTTGACCCATGGCATTGCCCTTCTGGTGGACCTTGAGCCTGAAGGTTTAAAAATTCCCCGGCCACAATGCCATGATTAATTTTCGAAAAGCACTGACCACCCACGCTGCGAGACACAAAAAAAGCGGCGGACGATGAAAAATCGTCCGCCAACCAGATTTTAGGAGTACTTGGTATCTCTTGGCAACAGGGGCCTAGAGCCGGATCGTTGAAATCCTGGTCAAGGTCGTGACCATGATTTCAACGTGAATCCGTCTCTAAACAGTAACTTAGAGGGCGATTCACGACTTAATTTGTATCAAATCATGATTCAAACTAAGTCGATCGCGCTCTAGCAACCGCCGAGGTCTTGCAAGCCACCCTTGCCGGAGCCGCCGCCCGCCTTCTTCGGCTGGATCAGTTTCGGCGCTGGTTTAGCCGGATCAAAATCGATAAACGCGGCTTGGTCTTTCGCCACCTTGGACATGATTTCCGGCACCGGCGACGGGAACATCTGGCCCATGAGCAGGGTATTCATCATGCCGATATAGGTTTTGCCGTCTTCCTTCTCATAGACCGTGATGGTGCAGGGCATCAGGATCGACAGAATCCGCGTGCTGGTTTCCTTCAAAATCGGCTTGGAATAATCGGTAGAGCACGCCTCGATCAGCAGCACGTTGGGCACCACGCCGCCCAGCGCCTTGATGGCATTGGAGGGGCTGCGCAGCCCAGACAGGGTCCAACCATTCTTCGATCCATGTTCCACGATATTGGCTTGGATACGTGCCGCGGTCTCTTCCAGACCGAAGGGCGATGGATATTCGCGGATCATAAATCCGCCCCCGACCTGCCACGCCAGAACACCGGAAACTACGAGACCAATCACAAAACCACCCAGCAGCTTCAGCATTTTCCAGCCCTCCAGATCGGATGTAATCAATGACCATAATTATATCATTTTTTACTAATATATCAAGAATATGTTGGACTTATCCGCCGATTTCCCCTGTGGATTTCGCATGGCAGAGTGCTAAAATTCGCATTTATTTCCTGGGGGAGACGGGGCAGATGGTAAAGCCACTCTTTGGGGTCTTTCTGGCCGGTGTAATTGGCTTCGGCAGTACCAACCCAAGCCAGGCCGGTGAGCTCGCCATGGACGATCGGGTCCCCCATCTGGACGAAGGCGGACAGACGGGCTACCGGGATTTCCTGCAAAGTGGCGCCTATCGCGCTTTCGCCATCGCGCCGGGCGGCGCCTGGGCCTGGTATGGGGACGCGCTGAGCGATTCAGAGGCGCGCCAGGAGGCCCTTGCCTATTGTGCCGATCAAACAGATCAATCCTGCGTCCTCTATGCGGTGAATGATCAACGCGTGTTCGAGGAAGAAAAGTGGCCGACCCTCTGGGGGCCCTACGCTCATGCGGACTCAGCCGCCGCGGCCCCCATCGGTACCCGGCGCGGCCAGCGCTTTCCCGATCTCGCCTTTACCAATCCTGATGGCGAGTCGCAGACCTTGTCCGCCCTTCAGGGCAAGGTGACGATTGTGCATTTTTGGGGCAGTTGGTGCACCCCGTGCCAGGTTGAGTTCCCGGAAATGCAGGCGCTCTTTGATGATGTCGGCGGCAACGTTGACATCAAATTCGTCCTGCTGCAAAGCCGGGAGCCGATTTCCAAATCCCGCCGGTGGGCGGCCCGCATGGGCACCTCCCTGCCCTTGTCCGATTCGGGCACCATGGGGGCTGGGGATGCCCAGTTCAGCGCCAGTGATGGCACCTCCCTGCCTGATCGGACCTTAGCGCCCGTGTTTCCTTCCACCTATGTGTTGGATAAGCATGGCATCGTGGTGCATGCCCAAATTGGCCCAACCCTGAATTGGCCCGAGTACGCGCCATTCTTGGAAGATGCCGCCAAAAAATCTGGCCGGTAGATATCTCTACCAGCCAGTTTTCACTCGGGTAATCACCTCGAACGGGGCACGCCTGCCCCTTCCGGGTTCCGCCTATTTCTGACGGTTCTTTCGGGTCACAATCCGGGCCACGCCATGTCCGGTAACCCCCAGCAGGGTCAAGAAGGCGAGGCCAAAGCCAGCGGTATCCAGCAAGGACCAATTATCCCGCCCCGGCATATAGATGCCTTTGACATCCTTTAGGCGGCCATTGTCGCTGTGGCATTCGACGCAGGTGACCGAGTCTTCCTTCGGCGCCACCATATGGGTGATGGGCCAGGCCATTTCGGTTTCCACGAAACCAAGATCCCCACTGAAGGACTGACCAACCCGGCTCATGCCCTCCGCGACCGCCTTTTCCATATCGTAGTTTTTCCAATAGGCGGTGCTGTCTTCCGGGCCATCGGGCCAGGTATGCACGACGGCTAGGGTCTTATTGGTTTTATCGTAGGCTTGCTTGCCGCGCATCACCTTGAAGGGCCAGATGCGCGCGTCGGGATCGGCGGCGGAACCACCATAATTGTTGATGGAGACCACCTTGGTATCGTCAATGGTATCGCCGATGGTCACGAAATCAGAAGACCCATTGAACCAGCGGTATTCCGGAACAACCTCTTTGCCCCAGGCGAAATCGCCTTTCATGCCGGAATAGATTTCTTGGCCTAGTTCATTATGACGCTTAACAGGCTTGCCCTTTTCGTTGAGTTCACCCGCCGTGGACCAATCCCACCACATCTTGGTGGCGTATCCGCCCCGCGCGAAATAGGGCACATGGCAGGTCACGCAAGCCACCGTGTCCGTATGGTCGTTCAGCTTTTCATCTTTCATGGGGCGCAGGCCATGGCAGGATTCGCAGGTTGCCTTGCGCACCGCGCCCTTACCCGGATTTACCACCCCTTCCGTATCCTTCGCCGTGGCCGTATAGCGGCTGCCCTGAATGGCGTGGGCATCCGTATTGTGGCATTCAGAGCAGGAGAAATCCTGTTTGTCGGGGCTCATATGCGCATCCAGATATTTGCCCGGCTGCACCAAAGAGAGGTCCAAATCCCCATGCTTGACCGCATTGCCGCCGCCGCCCAGGAAGTGGCAGGCACCGCAATTCTGGCGACTGGTCGGACCCACGGCGCGGGCGACTTCACCCAGGCTGAAGGGCTCGATGAACTTGCCAGACCCCATGGGCCATTCCGTGGGTTCATAGGCCGGATGCCCCGCCTTGTGCGGCAATTTGCGGTATTTGCCGGAGGTATCATGGCAAACCAGGCAATCGACCGCCGTTTCCTTTTCGAAATCGAAGGTATCGTCTTCCCAGCCATAACCAATGTGACAGCTAGTGCAGCGCGCCTCGTTGGAAGACACCGCGCCACAGAAATTGTTGATCACGTTCTTTTTGCCGAATTCCTTGGTCGAATTCGGGTCCTTTACACTCCAGGTCCAGTGCTTGGTCTTCTGAATCTGCTTGGCCGCTTCCGTATGGCAGCTCAGACAAGCCTTGGTAACCTCTGGCCCCGAGGCAAATTCACCCTGCAAGGCGGGAAGCTTGGAGTGATCCGTGGTGGATTTCCCGGGGGATTCGGCGGCCATGCCGGGCACGGCAACGACCCCCGCCACCAACAGGAGCGCGACCAGAAAACCCCAGAATCGATAAAAGACAGGCAAACACCGAGACAATCGGGTCATGTCACCCTCCTTTGGACTGCGCATGAAATGTGAATGCGGGCGCTATCGACCCCTCACTTCAGAAGAGACCCCAATTATATTAGGTATTTCTAATTTTATCAATCCAAAATGGAAAACTTAGATGCCCGGTGCGGCCTCAAGCTCGGCACAACCGCTTTTCAAGCGATCCAGCAGGTAGGGGAAATAAGATCGGGCTACATCCAACCGAAAGCCCTCGGGATCGTCCCGCCACAGGATGATGCCGATCCCATCAAAAACCGAACGAAACCCTGTATTTACGGCCATGGTATTCAGGTCTCTAGGGCAACCAAAAGCCAACAGGTCTGACGCCGCGGCGCCATCGAGTCGCAGCGTCATTTCCCGATCACTGATCTCCACGAAACTGTGTGGATGGAGGGCGTCAATTTCTGCCAGCGCCGCCTGTTTTTTCATGCCCAGCGCCGCCGAACAGCGCAGGATCCATTCATCGGGGCCAACGCAGAGAGACTCGGCCTTGCCCCGCTTGGCCCGATCACCAATCCCCTCTTTCAGCGCGAGGCCCAAGGCCTTGGCGATCGCGGGCCGATCCGATGGGGCGCAGCGGAGCGAAAACCGGCCCACGGGAGGTAGAACGGAGACCGTTACCCCGCCCCCCTCGGCCAAGACATCCGCTGTTTCGGTGTCGGTCATACGCCGTTCCTCATAGATGCAGCCGCGCGTTATGGGGGTCGTAAAAGACCGGCTTTGTCACCGTAGCGGCAATCACCCGGTCTGGCATCGGGATATGGACCCGGTCCCCCACCCGGTCGCGCCCCGCCGCCAGCAAGGCGAGCGCAATGGGCCGCCCCGCCGCCGCGCTGGGATAGGCGGAGGTCACATGGCCGATCATGGTCATGGGGAGGGGTTGATCCGGATCGTTCACGATCTGCGCCCCCGGCTCCAGCACGGTCGTACCGTCTTCCGTCAACAGGCCGACCAATTGCTTGCGATTCGGGCCCCTCAGATCGGGCCGTTGCAAGGACCGACAGCCGACAAAATCCGCTTCATGCTTGCCGATGGTCCAGCCAAGCCCCGCATCCGCCGGGGTCACCGTGCCGTCCGTATCCTGCCCCACCAAAAGGAAGCCCTTTTCCGCCCGCATGATATGCATGGCCTCCGTCCCGTAGGGGCAGAGATCAAATGCCGCCCCCGCCGCCATCAACTGCTCCCACAGGGCGCGACCATGGCCGGCGGGCACATTGATTTCAAATCCCAATTCGCCGGTAAAGCCGGTTCGGAACAGCCGTGCCGGGAAATCGGCAACCCGGCATTCCGCCACCGCCATCGGGGGGAACGCCTCGGCGCCGATCTCCAGCCCTGTGACCAGCGGCGCCAGCAGATGCCGGGCATTGGGTCCGCCGAGCGCGATGACCGCCCAATGTTCGGTGGTGGACGTCAACCAGACCCGCAGGTCGGGCCATTCCGTCTGCCGGTAATCTTCCATCCGATGCAGGGTGTGCGCCGCGCCGCCGGTGGTGGTCGTCACGTGGAAGCGGTTCTCGGCGAGGCGCCCGACAATCCCATCATCCCGGATAAACCCGTCTTCTCCCAACAGCAGCCCGTAACGGCAACGCCCCGGTTTCAACGTGGAAAAATCATTGGTGTAAAGCCGGGTAAGAAAGGTTGCCGCATCGGGGCCGACCACCTCGATCTTGCCGAGGGTGGAGGCATCCAGCATGCCGACCGATTCCCGCGTTGCGCGGCATTCCCGCAAGGCCGCTGCCTCCCGATTCTCGCCAGGCTTGGGGAAATACTGGGCACGCCGCCACTGCCCAACCGGTTCGAACACCGCGCCCTGTTCCGCCGCCCAGGAATCGATCGGCGTCTTTCGGGTCGGGGCAAATTCCCGGCCCCGGCGGTGCCCCGCCAACGCACCGAACCCGACCGGGGTATAGGGCGGGCGAAAGGAGGTCAAACCCACCGCTTCCATCGGCCTATCCAAGGTATCGGCAGCAACCTTCAAGGCATTGAGGTTCGAGAGTTTGCCCTGATCCGTCGCCATGCCCGTGGTGGTATAGCGCTTCACATGTTCGATAGACTGCATGCCCTCTTGCAGGGCGAGGCGGATATCCTGGCTGGTGACATCGTTCTGAAAATCCACGAAGGCGCGGACCTTGCCGGGTTTTCGGTCCGTGGGCAGTTCCCCCACCAACACCCCGGTTTCATCCCGTTCCGGCGCCACAGGGAGAGGCGCAGTTCGGGTGGGCGTGGCGCCCAGGGCCGTAACCGCTGCTTTGCCTTGGGCCGTGCCGTCCTCCAGGGCCGCGGCGAGGCCCCAGAGCCCCCGCCCCGCCCCGGCCACTTGGCAGGCCTCCTGGGTCGCGCCCGGCAGGAACATCTGGGAGGATGGGTCCACATTCAATCGACCCTGGGTGTGGGAGAACAGATGTACGGATGGAGTCCAACCGCCACTCATCAGCAGGCAATCGCAGGGGATCCAACGTTCCGCCCCCACCAGGCCGTCCCGCACCGGATTAACCCGCACGGAGACGATCCGGCTCCGGCCATAGGTCTCGGTGACCGTATGCCCGGCCAAAACCTCGATCCCCCGCGCAGCGGCGGCGTAGGTCAATTCTGGGTCCGGCGCGGGACGCAGGTCGATGATCGCGGCCACCGGGGTTCCCGCGTCGCTGAGATCAATAGCGGTTCGATATGCGCTATCGTGGCTGGTCACCACTACCGCCTGACTGCCAACGCGCACCCCATAGCGGTGAAAGTAGGTTTGCGCGGCACCCGCCAGCATTACCCCGGGCCTATCATTGCCCTGGAACATCAAGGGCCGTTCCAGCCCCCCCTGCGCCAAGACGACCCTTTTTGCCCGCACCCGCCACAACCGTTCCCGGGGCATACCCTCGGGGCGATGTTCCAGATGGTCGGTCATCCGCTCACAGAGCCCGATCTTGTTTTGATGGTAATAGCCGAAGGCCGTCGTGCGCGGCAGAATTTGCACGCCTTTGGCCCGCAACGCCGCCATGGTATCCGCCAGCCAGGTCCAGGCCGACGCGCCATTGATCAGCGCGTCCGGGTGGGATAGCAGACTGCCCCCCATTTCGCTTTGCTCGTCGACCAGGGTCACCCGCAGGCCCGCCGCGGCCCCTTGCCGCGCAGCGGCCAACCCGGCGGGGCCGCCGCCCACCACCAGAAGATCCGTATGCAGATAACGGGCGGTGTAGCTGTCCGGGTCCCGATGCCGGGGCGGCCTGCCCAACCCGGCGGCAGCGCGGATCACCGGTTCGTACAGGCGGTCCCAGAAGGCGCGCGGCCATTTGAAGGTCTTGTAATAAAACCCGGCAGAAAACAACGGATGCAAAAGATCGTTTACCGCACCCAGATCGTAGCCCAGCGCGGGCCAGGCATTCTGGCTTTCCGTCACCAAGCCGGGATAAATTTCCTGCACCGTCGCCCGGGTATTGGGGGTGAAGCGACCGGGTCCATAGGTGACGCCCAAAAGGGCGTTGGGCTCTTCCGGTCCGGCGGTCAGGACGCCCCTTGGCCGGTGATATTTAAAGGACCGGCCGACCAGATGGCGCCCTGAGGCCAGCAGCGCCGAAGCTACCGTATCCCCCCGATAACCCTGGATGACCGTATCATCAAAGGTAAAGGAGACCGGCTGGTTGCGGTCGACGCGCCCGCCGGTTTTGGTGCGGAACCGGGTCATGGGTCCGCCGCCTCCGGGCGGTCTGGATCGGGCCTTGGGGCGCAGGCCTCGTAGGTGGTGAGGAACCGGTCGGTGACCGTATCGCGCAACGCATTGAAAAACCGCCCGCAGCCATGCAAATGGCGCCAGCGTTCCCCCTGCACCCCTTTCCGGTTAGCGCGGATATAGAGGAAATCCCGCCAAGCCTCATCACTCACCGCCCCGGGGTCGGCGGGCCGGGCGATATGCGCCTCGCCTGCGTAAAGGAATTCCTCCTCCGGCAGACTTTCCTGGCAATGGGGGCAGGGTATGAGCAGCATCCGTGACCTCTCCCGTGCCGGTTAATGCGCGACGGCGGCCGCCGCCGCTTCGTCGATCAGGCGCCCGGTGGTGAATCGTTCCAACGTGAAGGGCGCGTTGTAGGGATGGGGGGCATCCTTCGCCACCGTCCAGGCCAGGGTATGGGCGGCCCCCGGCGTCGCCTTGAAGCCACCGGTGCCCCAACCGCAATTCACGTAGAGGCCGGGCACGGGGGTTTTGCCCAGGATGGCGGACCGGTCGGGCGTTACATCCACGATCCCGCCCCAGCTCCGCAGCATGCGCAGGCGGGAAAAGGCGGGAATGATCTCGCAAATCGCGGCCACCGCATCCTCCAGGATCGCCAAAGCGCCGCGTTGGGAATAGCTGATATATTGGTCGGTCCCGGCGCCGATCACCATCTCCCCCTTGTCTGACTGGCTGATATAGGCATGCACCGTGCTGGACATCACCACGCAAGGCAGGATCGGCTTTACCGGCTCGCTCACCAGGGCTTGCAAGGGGTAGCTCTCCAACGGCAGGCGAACCCCGGCACTGTCCATCACCACGGAAGTATGCCCGGCGGCGGACACCGCCACCTTTTTCGCCGCGATGAAGCCCTTGGCGGTTTCCACCCCGGTGACCGCGCCATCGGCGCCGCGCCGGATTGCCGTGACCGGGCAGTTTTGGAGGATATCCACGCCCCGAGCGGCGGCGGCTCGGGCATAGCCCCAGGCCACGGCATCATGCCGGGCGGTACCGCCCCGGCGCTGCAAAGCCGCCCCCACGATGGGATAGCGGGCATCGGCGCCCGTATGGATCGGCGGGCAAAAGGCCTTCGCCTCGGGCGGGGTCAACCAGACATTATCCACCCCGTTCAACCGATTGGCATGCACATGGCGCTTGAGCATCTGCACGTCATGGTCCGAATGGGCCAGCATGAGCACGCCACGCCCAGAAAACATCACATTGTAATTCAGGTCCTGGCTGAGACCCTCCCACAGATCGAGGGCATGGTCGTACAGCCGCGCGCTTTCGTCATAAAGATAATTGGAGCGGATAATGGTGGTGTTGCGCCCCGTATTGCCGCCGCCCAGCCAACCTTTATCGAGCACCGCCACATTGGTGATGCCATGATCCTTGGCGAGATAATAGGCCGCCCCCAACCCATGGCCACCCGCCCCGACGATGACCACGTCATAGGCCTTTTTCGGTTCCCGTTCCGGCCATTGGCGTTCCCATGCCTTTTGACCGGTAATGGCATTTTTCAGAAGCGACAGGGCGGAAAAATGGGTCATGAAAGAGGCCTTGCCTGAGCCGCAGCGTGACGCGCCAAACCGGCGCCCCCCGACGGTACCGGAAAACATCCGCCGAAACCACGGCCTTTGTGAGGGGAAACCCTTGGGTGCCTTTCTGACGCCGCCCACATTCCGGCGTTTCCGATCCGGGGGGAAGCGGATATGATCACCCCGGATACGCATTGGTTTACCCAGAGGTTTCGCCGGCATGGATTCCACGCCCCGACTTTCCCTCGTCGCGCCCGCCTTCAACGAGGCGGTGGTGCTGCCGGAGTTTCACCGGCGGTGCCTGGCGGTACTGGCGGACCTGGATTGCATGGCGGAGATCGTTTATGTGAACGATGGCAGCACCGACGATACCTTGGCGGTGCTGAAATCCTTGGAGGCCACCGCCGTTTCCGTCGTGATCGTCGATCTCAGCCGTAATTTCGGCAAGGAAATCGCCCTCACCGCCGGGCTCGATCATGCTTCTGGCGATATCATCGTGCCCATCGATGCAGACCTGCAAGACCCCCCGGAACTGATCCCGCGGATGATAGATAAATGGCGGGAGGGCTATAACGTTGTCTTTGCCCGCCGCGTCGACCGGGCGGGGGAAACCTGGATGAAGAAATTCTCCGCCGGCATGTTTTACCGCTTTATGCAGAACATCGGCGGCAAGGTAAAAGTGCCCGCCAATGTGGGAGATTTCCGCCTGCTCGACCGCAAGGCGCTGGAGGCCCTTAACCAGCTCCGGGAACATCACCGGTTCATGAAGGGCCTGTTCGCCCTGATCGGGTTTCGGCAAACCGCCATCGATTATCACCGCGATCCGCGCTTCGCCGGGGAAACCAAGTGGAATTATTGGAAGCTGTGGAACTTTTCCCTGGAGGGGATCACCTCCTTTACGACCGCCCCCTTGCGG
>JBMYUJ010000050.1:0-24423 GCA_049605255.1 Magnetospiraceae bacterium | reverse complement strand
ACGTGCTGCGGCAGGTCGAGCTCGGTCGCGACTTCACTGATGGTGCGGTAAGCCGCGGCAGATTTACCGTCTACCGTCATCAACTGCCGCCAAGCGCCTTGTTGATGCGTTCCTTGAGAATCTGCGAGGGTCGAAACACAAGGACCCGTCGTGGCAGGATGGGAACTTCCTCCCCGGTTTTCGGATTTCGACCGATCCGTTCGCCTTTTTGGCGTACGGAAAAGCTACCGAAGGTGGAGATTTTGACACTTTCCCCCTCCACGAGCGCATCCGTCATGGAGCCGAGAACCGCCTCCAATAGATCTGCAGACTCGTTTCTGGAAAGTCCGACTTCCTGATAGATTGCCTCGGCAAGATGGGCTCTGGTTACCGTTCCAGTGCTCATTTGTGATCCCCCGCGTTCAAGAGAATAGTTCGCTACGGTATCTGTCTCGGCCCGTCGCGTCAATATTAAAGCTATTTCAAAGGGATAGAATGCGGTCTTCGATTACATTATGGCCGTATTACCAGCGTAACAGGGTGGCACCCCAGGTAAAACCACCACCCATGGCCTCTAAAAGCAACAATTGCCCTTGTTGGATTCGCCCATCTTTAACGGCCTCATCCAAAGCCAGGGGAATCGAGGCCGCCGATGTATTCGCGTGCCGATCCACCGTCACCACAAACCGCTCCGCTGGCAATTGCAACTTTCGCGCGGTGCTATCAAGGATGCGTCGATTTGCTTGGTGCGGAATCACCCAATCGATCTGATCAGCGGTGAGACCGTTCGCCTCCAGGGATTCCCCCACCACTTGGGCGAGGTTCGTCACCGCGTGCCGGAAAACTTCCTTGCCGACCATGCGCACATGTCCGACGGTCTTGGTCTTTGAAGGTCCGCCATCCACATACAGCAGATCTCTATAGCGGCCGTCGGAATGAATGTGATTACTGAGAATGCCGCGATAACTCGTTGTGGAATAATCCACTTCAGTTGCACGCAGAACGACGGCGCCGGCGCCATCCCCGAATAGCACGCAAGTGCCCCGGTCTTCCCAGTCCAACAGGCGCGTAAAAGTTTCCGCGCCGATCACCAAGGCGGATTTCGCTTGGCCCGACCGGATGAAACTATCGGCGGTGGCCATGCCATAGACAAAGCCGGAGCAGACCGCTTGCACATCGAAAGCCGCGCCATGGTACATGCCCAGGCGTTCTTGAACGATTGTGGCCGTGGCGGGAAACGTGTTGTCTGGCGTTGTCGTTGCGACGATCAATAGGTCGATACCGTCTACCGTGATGCCCGCGTGATCCAAGGCCCGCTTGGCCGCTTCCGTAGCCAAATCACCGGTGGTTTCGCCCTCAGCCGCCACATGGCGTTGCCCGATCCCGGTACGGGTGCGGATCCACTCATCGCTGGTGTCGATCCGCTTGGCGAGGTCTTCATTGGTGAGGATCGTTTCTGGCAGGTACGAGCCGCAACCGAGCGCCTGTGAGATAAGTCGGCCCATTAGGCGTCCGCCGTTTGTTGGGGGTCGGTTCTCTGCACCATTATCCGATCCAGGTCTTCGCGGATCCGTTCGTTCACCCCGCTTTCGATCAACTGCATGGCCACGCGCACCGCATTGGCGAATCCGACAGCGTCGGTCCCACCATGACTTTTCACGCAAATGCCGTTGAGTCCCAAGAACATGGCACCGTTATACCGCCGTGGGTCCAACTCACGCCAGAACTTCTTCAAGGCTGGTCGCGCTAATAACGCGCCAATCTTGGTCAATAAGGAGGTGGTCATTGCCCGCCGCAGGGAGACCACCAGAAAATTGGCTGTGCCTTCGATGGCTTTCAGGGCAATGTTTCCCGTAAACCCGTCGGTTACCACCACATCGACAGTGCCATTGGCAATGTCATTGCCCTCGACGAATCCGTAGAAATGGATGGGAAGCACGGAGTTTTGCAGGATCTGCGCAGCCTCGCGAACCTCGTTATGGCCTTTCATGTCCTCCGAGCCGACGTTCAAGATGCCAATCGACGGTTTATCCACGCCCAAGACCTGGCGGGCATATACTTCTCCCATGACGGCGAACTGCACCAGGTCTTCCGCATCGCATTCCACATTGGCGCCAAGGTCGAGCATCAATGTCTTGCCCTGCTTGCGGGTTGGAAAAACAGAGGGGATTGCGGGACGTTTGATCCCGGGCAATGTGCGAAAGGCCAGCTTTGCCATGGCCATCAACGCGCCGGTGCTGCCAGCGGAGACGATGGCGGCCGCCTCGCCTTCCTTTACCGCATTGATCGCCAGGGCCATGCTGGATTGACGCCTGTTGCGCAGGGCATAGGCTACTTTATCTTCGTTGTTCACCGCATCCGGGGCATGCTGCACCGTGCAGCGGGTCTTCAAACTTGGGTGTTTATCAACAAGTTCGGTCAGACGCGATTCATCGCCAAAGACGAGGAAATCCACATTGGGAAATTCCGTGCAGACACGACGAAGCCCCCCGATAACCATGTTGGGGGCTCTGTCGCCGCCCATGGCATCGATGGCAATCACGTAGCGTTCTGACAATCAAACGTCCTCCAAACGTTCGCCACGCCGGGACGTGGCGGTTTAAAGGGCGTTCTTGGGTTCGGAAATTTCCCGGTCGCGGTAATAACCACAAGACCCACACACATGGTGCGGCAACTTCCGCTCTCCGCAGTTGGGGCATTCCCCCGACCCGGTCGCCGTCAAGGCATCATGAGCCCGACGCATATCGCGACGCGACTTGGACGTTTTCTTCTTAGGTACAGCCATTTTCTTTTCTCAGCCGGTGTTCCTGTCTGGAAGGCAGGGTATGTAGAATAAAACGACGCGTTGAGCAACCCGCAATCATAATGGATTTATGACAATTTTTTCCGGAGTGTGGCTAATTTGGCAAAAGGTGACTTTTCCGCCGGGGCCGCATCCGTCTCCTCCCCGATGCTAAATCCGGCAAATTGCGCGCCGGGCGCCCGGGGATAGGGATCAAGGGCCAAGCCGAACTCCTCCGCGAAGACCGCGGCGATATCGATCCTGTCAGAAAGGATAAGGTCCGGCTCGTCCGGGCTCTCCGCGTCGATATCCACCTCCTCCAGGTCTTGATCCAGATCGGATTGAGTAACAAACAGGCGGTCAACGGGCACCGTCAGGTCCGCCTCAAAGTTTTTTCTGGTCACGACACATTCTTGGGTCACGACAGCGTCAATATTGCCCACTAGGTGGAACTGAGTACCTTGCGCATTCGGAGCGATCCGACCCTGCCCCGCGAAACGGTTGACCGCCACCAGACCAAACCGGTCTGCCAGAGCCGCAGATTCCGCCGCGGTTGGTGTGAGCTTGAGCTGCAATCCCCCCGCATGAATTTCCACGATATCCACTACGAGGACCATTTCAGAAGAAACGCGCGCAGTCATGCCGTTCATACCGCCTCATCGGGGGAGACATTTGGAAACTGGACCTTACCTGATTGCAGGTCTGCCAGTTCTTGTCCCCTTAAGGTTTGATCACTGCGCATCAAATACGCCGCGAGCGATTGCGGGGCCCCCGCAGGGGCTTCTATACCCTCGAAAATATTGCGGTCGATCGCATCCGCTAAAACCACCGCGTCGGCGGAATCCAATCCCGAATCATAGGCCGCGATTCGCCCAAAAAACGCCCGTCCCAGCTTCTTCATCTTCCGCCCGATCTTGATATCGCTGACACCGGAGGCACGCAGGTTCCTGTCGAGATCCTGGAACATCTCGTCGAACACATATTGCGACAAGGTTGCGCAGGCAGCCCCCTCCCGCTTCAAGCGCCGCAGAATCAAATGCACATGGCACATTACCAGTTCGATCCGCGCTTCTAAGGTATCGGGCACGCCCACAACCGTGTAAAACGGCTCTTGGCGGGCTTGGGTAACCGCAGCCGCATAGAGCGCTTGTGCGGGTTCCTGCAAAGCTTTGTCACGAAAACCGAAAAGTTGGAATAGAATACGCATTGCACAGTGTGTTTAGGGCTCGCCTCGGCGAGAGAGTTGACAAAAAGCAGCGGGCTGTGTGTTTTAAGGGACGGCGTTTGGCGTTGGAGTGATATAGGCAGTGTTTGATAAAAAAGCCAACACTTGTGCGTTGGCCCCTAAGGGCGATCGGTTCCGTTTTTGGGGGATCGCGGCGTTTGTGGCGGTTGCGGTGTTTATGATGGGCGCCTGCACCCCGCGCATTGATGTGCGCGGCAATGCGCCGGATGAAGATATCATCGAAGTGATCCAACCTGGTGTACACGGGAAGGCAGAGGTCGTCGGCGCCTTCGGCGCCCCCTCAACCATCGGGACCTTCCGCAACGAGGCTTGGTATTACATCCTGCAACGCACGGAAACGACAGCGTTTCTTGAGCCGGAGGTGATCGAGCGTCGGATTATCGTCGTGTTATTCGACGACAATGGAATCGTTTCAGACGTCCAGGAAATTGATCAGACCGCAGGGCGGGATATCGATCCGGTGGATCGCGTTACGCCAACCTCTGGCCACGAATTGACGATTGTGGAGCAATTGCTGGGCAACTTGGGTCGGTTCAACAGCATTCCAGGCGTATCACGCCCGTCCCCAAACGGGTTCTAGGGTCTGTGACCTAGTGGTACGAGTCTAACGATTCGACCCCCTAGGCGCCCTTCCTCGACGGCGAGAAGATGCCTAAACCGTAATATCCAGGTTTTGGCCGCGAAACGAGTCGTAAGGCGACGGGCTGGAAGATTCCTCTCCCTGCTGGACCTCACCCCGGTTTTCGGTTTCATCCAGACGATTGCTCACGTCTTCGCTCTCTTCTTCGAGACGTTGAACCTGGGCGGTCTGATTCACATCCTGCTGCGCCGTCTGCCGCAACGTCTGCAAAACCGCCAGAGTACTGCCCGCGCCTGCTGAAATGGGTTCCATCAAACCTGTCCTATAGACCCAATAAATCCCAGGAAGGGATACTCTATCATATTAGAGTTTGTATCTCGCCAGGTCAAAAAAAGGGGGAAATAGGGTTAACGCCAAGTGTTTATCCGACACTCTGAAAGATCGGGAAGGTATCGAGCATCCAATTGCCGATGTCCGCCAAGGCGCCGGTCATGATTAACAAACCGGTCGCCACCAATAGGCAACCTGTGGCGATCTCCACTTTGTGTAAATGCCGACGAAACCGCGCCATCCCCCGCATGAAGGGCCTGACGCCCAGGGCGGCAATGAGAAATGGGACACCGATCCCTAGAGCGTAAAAGCCCAGCAAAACAATACCGTAGGTGATGGATTCCCCTGTGGCGGCGACAAACAGGATGCTGGCTAAAATGGGGCCGACGCAGGGCGTCCAACCGAAGGCAAAGGCGAGGCCCAACACATAAGATCCCAGCGGGTGGGAAGGCTTGTTCGCCAGATGAAACCGCTTTTCCACATCCAGAAACCGCAGGCGAAAGGCCCCCATGTAATGCAGGCCGAATAGCGTGATGATGCCGCCCCCCAGGTAGCTCAGCAATTCGAAATGGGTGCGGATGGCCACGCTAATCGCCGTGGCCCCTGCACCCATGGCCACGAAAACAGTGCCAAACCCTAAAACAAAGGCGAGCGCGGCAACAAACACCTTGCGGGCGATCGCCGGATCGACGCCGTCATTATCGGTCAGTTTTTCGAGGGAAGCGCCACCCAGAAAGCTCAAATAGGCGGGCACCAGGGGCAACACACAGGGCGACAGAAAGCTGAGAAGGCCAGCGGTCAAGGCGCCGAAATAGGTGACCTCCATCCCCGGCATGATCAGGCTCCCGAGATCTTGATCCGATCATGGGGCTGGAAACGTACGCTGCCCTGTCGTTCGATCCATTGGCTGACTAAGTCATAAACGGGCGGTCCCGCCACCTCCGGGTTCACAGAGGCCCAGCCACCGACCTGATAGGTTTTCTCGGCCTCGATGGGCTTATCTGCGGAAAGCAGCCGCATGTCGCTGATCCGGTTGCCGATGGGCTTGGATATATCGATGGCGTACGACAGGCCCCCAACCCGCACCATATCGCCGCCCTGCTGGTAATATGGGTCGGGGTTGAACAAATTATCCGCCACGTCTTCCAGGATATCTTTGAGCAATTGCCCGGTCATTTCAGAGCGGTAAACCTGGGGATAGGTGATGGCGGTTTGCGTGAACACATCCTCTACGGTGATATCCTGACCCGGCAACAGGCTAGCGCCCCAGCGGAACCCGGGAGATAAGGCAATTTCCGTGTCCCGGTCGTCCAAGATGGCTTGGCAGATCAAATCGTCGAAGGTGCCGTTGAAGTTTCCCCTGCGGTAGAGCAGACTTTCCGTCTTCCCCAAAACCCGCGACATTTCAGCCTGATAAGGCGCACGCAGTGCCGCTACGATCTTCGCCATTTCTGGATCTGGGGACAGCACATCTGAAAAGATCGGGATCAGTTTGAAGCGGTAATCCTTGATCTGCTTGTTTTGAACATCCAGATCGAGACGCGCCAAAAACTTACCGTGGGAGCCCGCCGCGACCAACAACGTCTTACCAACCGGAATCACCGCTGGCAGCGCATCATGGGTATGGCCCGTCAGAATCACATCAATACCTTCGACCCGTCCGGCCAACTTGCGGTCTACGTCAAAGCCATTGTGGCTGGCGAGAACCACGAGATCGGCCCCTGATGCGCGGGCACCCTCCACATGGGTGCGAATGTGGTTTTCCTGAATACCAAAAGACCAATTGGGGATGAGATGGCGCGGATTGGCGACCGGGGTATAGGGGAATGCCTGCCCAATGACCGCGATTTTCACCCCACCGCGGTCAAAATAGGCGGTGCTCTCGAAGACTGTTTCATCCCATTCCGTGTCCCTCACATTTCCGGCGAGAAACGGAAAGTTCAGCATATCAATGAGTTCGAGGACACGGTTCTCCCCATAGGTGAATTCCCAATGGGCGGTCATCACGTCAACGCCCAGGGCATTCATGGCCTGAACCATATCGGCCCCTTGGGTCTTCAGCGCGGCGTAGCTGCCCTGCCAGGTATCGCCATTATCGATCAGCAGGGTTTGATCCGGGCGGGCCGCACGGATGGCATTGATGGCCCGGGCCATATGGGCCAATCCGCCAATCCGCCCATAATTTTGCGCCAGATCTACGTAATCGACAGTCGTGAATGCATGGGTTTGGGCCGTCCCCGGTGTGAGCCCAAAATGGTGCAGAAATTCCTGCCCCGTAAGGTGTGGTGGTAATCCGCTTGCCTCCCCCACGCCGAGATTGACCGAGGGTTCACGAAAAAATAGGGGGGCAAGCTGGGCGTGAATGTCGGTGAAATTCAGCAGTGTGACATTGCCCACCGGGTCGAAGGCCAACAGGTCCTCTTCGGTGATCTCCGTCGCCGCAAAAGCCCCCCGGTTATTCAGAAAGGGCAACCCCAAGGCGCTGGCGGCCATGGTGACTTGCAAAAAATCACGCCGGGTCAGCATGACGCCCGCCTCCTGCCCAAACTTGCAAAACAATGGGTGTTATCGGCGCACCGCCGGGCTTTCCACCGCCAAACCATTCGCCCGCCACATCACATAGAGTTCCAGATTGGTATATTCCTCGGATCCCCTGCCATAGGGTTCGGCGCGGATTTGGTCATTACAGCCTTTGAACCGGCGATGCAGGGATCCCAGCTTTTGCCACTTCAACCGATACGTCGGGAAGCCATTGGGCATCCCCTGCCCCAATAGTTCGGAACGTACCTTTTCGCCGGGGTGATCCACATGGCAATGGGCACAGGCCAAGTCCAACTGGCCTCGACGCTGGAAGTAGAACTCCTTCCCTTTCTCGAAGTATGGGGCGGCCTCGCCATCAATGGCCACATTGACCGGCATACCGCGCGACTGCATGCGAATGAGCGCGGACATGCCCAACATGGGGTCGCTTTCCCATTTCCAGGCTTCTGCCCCCATGCGCTCCGTGCGGCATCGATTGATAATATGTTCCACCGTTTGCAGCTTTCCGACCGACTCATAGTATTTCGGATAAGTGGTGGAAACGCCCTTCATGGACTCAATGCCGTCATGGCAATCGGCGCAGGATTTATCTTCGGTGCCGTCCTTGGTAGACCAAAGGCTTTCCCCCTGCTCCACCCAAAGGAAGCCGGGGTTGGAGAAATCGTCATCTTGCATTTCCCGGGTTTCCCGGTTGCTGACCACATAGTCGGAATATTTATCTCCCACCACATAATCTTTGAATTCCGGAGCCTCCAGATTGATATGTTTTTCGTTGGCGACAGCAACCCCGGACAGGACGACGGCGGCGACGGCTGTTGCAACGACGAAGCGGTGTTTTCTCATCTTTCCCATGGATAAACCTCTCTGGGACAGGGATGGATCAGGATACGGTCAGGGCGCCGGTCTCCGAATGGGTCGCGCCCCCATCTTCCGTCCAAGTGAACACAAACTCGCCACTTGCCTCCGCCTTGCAATAGAAGGCGATGAAGGGGTTTGCAGAAACGGATGGGTTGATATCGGCACTGAACACCGGTTTGCCATTGAAGGTGCATTCGAACTTATTGATGATTTTCCGGGGAATGGTCTCCCCTTTTGAATCCTTCCGGCGCCCGGATTCCATCACATGGGTGATCAGAGTTTTGATCTGGAACACCTCCCCTTTTTTCGCTGTTTTCGGCACTTTAACGCGCGCTTTCATAGCCATAATCGCGAGCTCCTTTCTGCTCGGGCGGTCAGCCGCCGCATCCACCGATGGTAACTTTGATTTCCTTGCGGTCCATATAGAGTTTGCCCGTACTGGTCTTCGCCACGGCGGCAATATGTTGTGTGCCGGCAAGGCGGATGCGCACATCCGCGGCAGCTTTTCCAGAGGCCGGTGTCAGATGAAACGTGACCACAAGGGGAAAGGGATTGGCTTCCGCGACAACGGCGAGTTCCGTTACATGGTCCTTCGCGGATTGCGGATTATCGACGGTCAGCTTCAGCGGCACCGTATTCCCGTTTTCAGCGATTTCCGGTAGATCCAATGTGATTTTGCCGCTTTCCGCGTCGGCACCGCCGGTCAGGGCGTTGATAGCTGCTGCAGCTTCTTCGGGTCCGGCGAAGGCACCGCCCGGCAAAAATGTCAGTGCCAGAGCCGTTAACGCGCCGGAACCGGTTGCTGAGAGAATCTGTCGCCGGGTGAGCGGCGTGCCCGGTAAGGTGAGTTCTGTCATGGGGGTGTTTCCTTGATTTTGAGACATCTGCCCTACTCTTTCTTCAAGGTCGCGAGGAACGCCAAGACGTCTTCAATCTCTTGGGCATCCAACACCGTTTGGCCTTCGAATTTTTTCGCAACCCGATGTAACCGTTTCACCTCGTAAAAGGATGGCATCATGGTATCTGGATTAATCAGCTTGGCATCTACGAGACGCAACCGCATTTCCGGCACGGTCATCCGGTCGGCGATGCCACTCAGATCTGGTGCTGTTTCCCCATGATCGGCTTCGGGCACGGGCATGGTGTGACACGACAGGCAATTGCCCCGGCGCCGGGCAACAGCAATCTCTTTCCCACGTTTTGAATCTCCTGCCACATCCGTCAGGGGATTTGGAATGGCTTGACCCACGACTTCGTAGCGGACCATGGAGTCCACCGTATCGGCGCGCGCCTCTGTCTCAGCGGAGACCAAGAAAGCGGAAACGGCGGATAAGGCAAACCCAAATAGTACGGATTTCGGCATGCTTCCTCCCATTATTTCGGGGTCTTCCGAGACGGTTTTCAACCTGAGCAATTGACTCGGACTAGGGTGATTTTGCAGTGCCGACAAATCACGGTCGCAAGGTGTTTTTCACCTTTCCGCTTCGACGCTACAGATCAACAGCTTTCAGTGAACGCTATCGATATCCTCGGAAGCAACCCTAAATTCTTGCTTATGTTTAGATTATTATTATCAAATATATGTCGGCAAGGCAATTAATTACCAACAATGAATGTTAGAAGTATCGTATATTTGCGGCATGGTCCTTCACTGCAAAACGCGATTTTCTCGCCCCCCGCACTGTGCCAAGACAAGCATTCTGGCAATTATTTTTGCGCTTTTGGTGGCCCTTTGCAGCGGCACTATCTCCCAGGCCGGAGATCGGGCAAAACCGACGTTGGTGATGTTTGAAACGGCGCATTGCCCATGGTGCGCGCAATGGGAGCGCGACATCGGTGGGATTTTCGAAAAAACCGCGGAAGGACGCATGGTCAGCTTACGCCGCGTTGATTTGACGGCTCCACGACCGGCGGATTTAAAGAATATTTCCGGCGTGACCTATACACCCACATTCGTTTTATGGGACGACGAACGAGAAATCGGTCGCATCACGGGTTATGCGGGAGAAACATTCTTTTGGTGGCAGCTGGAGCAACTTCTGCAGAAGCTGCCCTAGAGCGCGATCGACTTAATTTGAATCACAACCTGGTGCAAATTAAGTCGTGAATCGCCCTCTTAGATATTGTTTAGAGGCGGATTCACGTTGAAATCATGGTCATGCTTTTGACCAGGATTTCATCGATCCGGCTCTAGGCGCGGCGCCACCACCCGGGCTTTAACGAAAGCTCATGGGCCTGTCCAGGGCGCATAAAGGTCGTGGGCGATATCGAATTGATCCAACGCCTTTCCGGCACCTTGGCGGACGATATCATCAAGGCTTTCGGGTCTGTGATAAAAAGCGGGCATCGGCGGCAGGATAATCGCGCCATAATCCGCGGCGCGTGTCATGAGTTCCAAGTGCCCCTTATGCAGCGGGCATTCCCGAATCATCAGTACCAAACGACGACGTTCCTTCAAGCACACGTCAGCCGCACGAATCACTAAATTCTCGCCATAGGCATTGACGATCCCCGACAAGGTCTTGATAGAGCATGGGGCGATGATCATCCCCGCTGTCGGAAAAGAACCGCTGGAGATGGATGCCGCGATATCCTTGTTGCTATGGACCTGGGTCGCAAGCGCCTTGACATCGGCCACGGTCCAATCTGTTTCCAAGGAGAGGGTTCGCGCCGCAGCCTCCGTCACGACGAGATGGGTTTCCCGCCCCAGGGCTTTTAAGGTCCTGAGGATTTCAATACCGTAGGTAACGCCAGAAGCGCCCGTCAGCGCGACAATAATGGGTTTCAATTGGGTCACGGAATTCGCCATGTTTCGAGAAGCCACAGGATATCCCTTATCTTGAGCTATACGCCTATTATTTCAAGCGGCTGCAGGCGTATTCGCAGGGGCCGATGACCGCGCCGGTCTTTGGCACCCCGGTTTTCACAGTTCGCGGGCGCCCGCCTTGATAGTGAACATAGTCTGAAAATTTGGCGGGAACAGAAATCAACCGGTCCTCTGATCCGGTCAGGACCGAAATCTGCAGATGCGGTATTTTCGATTGCCCCGAATTGCCGCAGGTTCCTAATGGATCCCCGGCGGTAACCCGGTCCCCCTGTCCCACCCGCATCTGATTTGGCGATAGCTGCGCGAGCAATACCAACAAGCCACCTGGTTCGCGGATCAAGATATGGTTTCCCCACGGATGCCCGCGCCCAACTTTCCCAACAGCATTATTGCGCATGCCATCGACCACGGAAACCACCCGCCCGCTGATCGGCGCCAACACAGGGGTTTTCGTACACAGGAAGTCTTTTAGTTTGGTCCCGGCTTTCTCGTAACCGCGCCCCCGTTTGTTGAGGGGCTGCAAATCCCAGGCATATTGTCCATCAATACCCACATGGGATGGCGGCTCACGGTTTCCGGCGAGCACCTCAGCCTGCGCGGCGAAGGGATAGGAAAGGTGCAGAACGGATTGTGATGTGCGCGGGGATGCCAACCGCGCCGCCCGTCGCAATAGATCTACGCCACGGGACCGGCTGCCTAGGGAGATCATCGCGTAGCCGAGATCGTTCAGAAGCCAGGGATCATCCAATCCCAATTTGATGGCCCGGCTGAAAACCCGGGAGGCTTCATCACTCCGACCCTGGTCCATATGGCAACCGCCCAATAGGCGATAGTATCGGGAGGACGCCACATAGGATTGCCGATTGGCCTCAAAGGTCTCCGCCAAGAGTAGGATGGCGGTGCGACACTGACCGGTTTTGCGTAAACTCACCGCCATGTCGAAGCCATACCCATCGCGCCCCCGGCGCCCCCCCAAACTGTCACCGAGGCGATAATCCCGTGCGGCGGCGCGGTGGTTGCCGAGCCCGGCATAGGCACGGGCCCGCTCGATTAAGGCGCGGGGCGCCCATACATGGTTTTGGGCCACGTCGGAAAGGATCTCCACCGCATCCGAATATCGTTCCAAACGATTGAGAACCGTACCTTTTAACAGCGAGGCCTCATCCTGCCCGGGATGATCGGCGAGAAAAACCTCCAGCGCGTTGAGGGCTTGCGGCCAATCCTCCCTCTTGATCAGTCGTTTGGCGCCGTTCAACACAACAGTGTTCTGAGACTGCGCAATGGCCTGTGTCGAAAAAATTGTAATTAATATAATAAGAACGATTAATACGGGAATTGAGCGTTTTCGAGCAATTTTATTCATTTTCAATTCCCGCCGAACTCGTTGCTTGCGCTTTTGCATTTTATTCGGTTGCGTCGAGACGGAAAAAAGTCAAAATACTCGCAGCAACGCAAAAGGTCTTAGGCCCATTTAATGTCAGATTATACGCTGGAAAACATTAGCATCCTCTTAGATTTGAGCGAAGAGGACCGTGCTGCCATCGCCGAAAGATGCGATTTCCGGGAATATAAACCGGGTGATGTCATTTTTGAAAAAGGTGATCGGTCAAGCGACATTTATTTCGTTGTTCGCGGTACGGTCCGTGTGATCTCTGCGGAGGGTGAAGACCACGACGTTCCCCTGGCAGAGATTGACGAAGGCGATGTGTTCGGCGAATTTGCGGCCTTTGACGGTCGCGCCAGATCGGGACAGGCCATCGCCATCAAAGAGACACTGCTGGCGTTACTTTCGGCGGAAGAGTTTTTGTTCGTCTCCCGCTCCCATCACGAAATTTCCTTCGCCATCATCCGGATGCTGATTTCTCGGATCCGAACCGCCAACGAACGCTTCACAGAATTGGCGGTGCTGCCCGATAAAGTGCGGATTTGCCGGGAAATCCTCCGGCTTAGCCGCCCGAACGAGGATGACCCCCGAGAATTTATTTTGCAGCCCGCGCCGTCCCATCGGGAATTGGCAAGTTGGACCGGCACGACGCAACAGGTGGTGAACGAGACCATTGGTTGGTTGCTAAAATCCTCTATCTTGTCGCGGCCCCGGGGTGAAATGCGTAAATTCATCGTGCGGGACTTCATTCGCCTGAAATCCCTCTGCGAGTTTAATCGCTTTATGTAGAGGGTGGCGCGTTCTTGAGGGATGCCATGAGGTTTTCAACTAACATCATGCCTGCAGGACCCGGCGCGCGCGTGGGAGCCCAACCCAAGCAAAGCGCCAGACGAGACGTATCCTCGTAGAACGTCAAATCCAGTTTCACAAGTCGGCCCTGGGCCAGGCCCGCTGAGACCATGTGATTGGGAAGGTACCCCCAACCAAACCCCTGCTCGATCAAGGCCCGTTTCTCTGAAAGATCGGAAACCCGCCAGGTGGTATTGGAGTGAACCCCCGCTTCCTCGGAACTGTCAGCCGCGCCCCGCGACCAGACAACAATCTGGCGGGCCTGCGCCAGCGCCCGTTGCGATACCGGCGTTGGTTCGTAGGCCAAAAGGTAAGAGCTGCCGCAGACAGGTACAAACGCAATGGGGGCGACGGTTCTAAAATCCAAGCCAAAGCGGGTAAATTGGTTGGTAACCGTCATTCCGAGTCCCAGCACGGCCTGACCGGTGGAAACGGCCTTCCACACATCACTCAAAGATTCGCGAATGATATGGACCCGTACATGCGGGCAGGCCTCCGCCACAATGCGCAAGGCCCGCTCCAGAGGCGGTGTTGGAAACATGTCATCCACGGCAATTCGGATTTCTGGCTCTATCCCGCTGGCAAATGACTTTGCTTTCGCGGATATGCGCGCCGCATCCGCGAGCAGGTTGCGGCTATCGCGGATCAACGCGGAGCCGGTTTCCGTGGGGCTGACCGTATGCCCGTCCCGATCCAATAGCGTCACCCCCAGTTGAGATTCCAAGGTGTTGACCGCATAGGACACGGTAGCGGGCGCCTTGTTTAGCCGACGGGCGGCAGCATTCAGTGAGCCGCTATCTACAACAGAGAGAAACACACGGAGATGTTCAATCAAATTCGGGTACATGAGCCAAATATTATTCGAAAAATTCTAATAATAATATCGAAATTATACGGATTTTATAACGAATATGGATGCGTCACAGTATGTCCAACGAAACACAGTTGCACCGGTTTAGGACCGGTCGCCTTCAGGAGATACATCATGACGAACATTCTCGTTATCACCAGCAGCCCTTTAGGGGCCGCCTCGACTTCCCGCAAACTTGCCGACAGTTTTGTTCAGCAATGGCAGGAGAAACAAGGTCCCGTATCCGTTGTCACCCGGGATTTGTCTACCGATCCTCTACCGCATCTCGATGGCATCTTGCTGGGCGGCTTTACCAAGCCGGAAGCGGAACAAAGCCCTCAGGAGAAGGCCGCCAACGCGCGCTCCCTCGCCCTCATCGACGAAGTCCGCCAAGCGGATGTGGTGGTGATTGCCGCGCCGATGCATAATTTCGGCGTTCCCTCCACCCTCAAGGCATGGATCGACCATGTGGTCAGGGCCGGTCACACCTTCAAATATACCGAACAGGGACCGGTCGGCCTTCTGGATGGCAAGCGGGCGTTTGTACTGACCTCCCACGGCGGCATGTATAGCTCGGGCCCGTCGGCCAGCATGAACCACGCCACACCCTATCTGAAAGTCGTGCTCGGGTTCATCGGCATTTCGGATACGGTCGTCGTTTCCGCCGAAGGCCAGGCGATGGGTGCTGAAACGGCGCAGCAGAATGTGTTTGCCGCGCAAGCCCAATTGGGTGCGGCCCTCGCCGCTTAAATACACTGAAAAGTTTCTCTCCTCTCAGAAGGATGGTGTAGGGTGCACGCCAACAGGCGTCACCCTTTCCCTTTCCCTTTCCCTTTCCCTTTCTCCCCCTAAAGCGACACTCTCACATGATCGATCTTTACACCTGGAGAACACCGAACGGCCGCAAGGTCTCCATTATGTTGGAGGAATGTGGCCTGCCCTATATGGTCCACCGCGTAGACATCAATAACGGCGGTCAGTACACGCCGGAATTCCTGGCGATTAGTCCAAACAACAAAATCCCCGCGATCATCGACCAGGAAACCGGGATATCGCTGATGGAGTCCGGGGCGATCTTGATGTATCTGGCGCAGAAGGCGGGAAAGTTTATGCCCACTGAGGGCCCGGATTATTGGCGCACCATGGAATGGCTCATGTGGCAAATGGGCGGTGCGGGCCCGTTCTTGGGCCAGGCCCATCACTTTGTAAAATTTCATCCCGCCTACTCCTATTATGCGACCGAGCGGTACCGCAAAGAGGCGGAGCGATTATATGGCGTATTGGACCGCCGTTTGGCCGAGAGCCCTTACATGGCAGGAAACAGCTACACCATCGCGGATATTGCCACCTGGCCCTGGATCGCCCGTTTTGAATGGCAAGGGGTGGATTTTTTAAAGTTTCCCCACCTGCTTCGGTGGTACCAGGAATTGGCGGACCGGCCCGCCGTTCAGCGGGGGTATAGCGTTCCCTTCCCGTTTGATATCCCCATGCCATGACCCAATCCACCCCCGCTTCCAATGGAAAATTCTGGCCCTGGATTCTTTGGGGTTGGGCGGCGACTTTCTATTTTTATGGGTTTTTCCAACGGGTTGCTCCTAGCGTTATGGTGACCGATTTGATGGCGGATTTCGCCGTCTCCGCAGTCGTATTGGGGAACTTGTCTGCCTTCTATTTCTACGCCTATGCCAGCATCCAGCTACCTGTGGGCCTAATTTTGGACAGTGTCGGCCCCCGGCGATCCCTGTTTGCCGCCGCGCTATTATGTGGGTTGGGAAGCGCCCTATTCGGTTTATCCAATGCGGTGGAAACCGCCTCCATGGGCCGGGCCCTGGTGGGATTGGGCGCGGGCTTTACCTGGGTGGGTGCGCTGAAGGTGATCACCCTTTGGTTCCCCCCACACCGCTTCGCCATGATGAGCGGGCTGACCCTGATGCTGGGAATGGTGGGCGCCGTCACCGGACAAGGTCCGCTGGGGCTCCTGGTTGATGCTGCCGGGTGGCGCCATACCATGATGTTGGCGTCTGGGTTTGGCGCCGTGCTTGCCGTCGGTTTTTGGTTTCTTTTCCCGAAGGAAGACGTTTCCGCGCGGACATCTCATCAAGGCGGCGCACGGATCCTGGGTAGCCTCAAGGCCGTTCTCGGCAATCCCCAGTCCTGGGTCGCAGCCCTGTTTGGGGCGATGATGACGGTACCGCTCCTGGCCTTCTATGGTTTGTGGGGGGTTCCCTATCTGATGACCGCGTTCAACCTGGAGCGACCGGTTGCGGCAACGATCATTTCCATCGGTTTCATGGGTTGGGGGGTTGGCGCCCCCCTTGCCGGTTGGCTGTCTGACCGGTTTGGGCGGCGTAAGCTTCCCATGCTGCTCTCCGCGACGGGATCAGCGGTGACCATTTCGGCAATCCTGTATCTTCCTGGTCTTCCCTTGGTTTTGGATCAGGTGTTGCTCTTCGTGAATGGCGTGTTATCGGGCGGTATGGTGCTGTGTTTCGCCTTGGGGCGCGAGCATAATCAGATCGACCATGCCGGCGCCGCGACGGGGTTCGTCAACACGGCAGTGATGTCCACCGGGGCGATCTTTCAACCCTTTGTGGGCTATCTTCTGGATCAGAACTGGAATGGCGCGTTGGAAAATGGCGCGCGGGTCTATGATGTGGAGGCATATAACGTAGCGATGCTGGTCATGCCCATTGCGGCGATTGGGGCGGTGACGGTCGCCAGTTTCGGGAAAGAAACCTTCTGCAAACAGGTTCACCGATCCTAAATTCTGGTCTTAAAACGGAAGGAAGCGGGATGCGGCCTTTGAGGTGGGGCATAGTGGGAACGGCGAAAATCGCTCTGACCCGCGTTATCCCCGCCATGGCGACCAGCAAACTGTGCCAGATCACGGCGATTGCCTCGCGTGATGGGGCGCGCGCCCGGTCCGTTGCGCAACAGCTTGGCATTCCGAAGGCCTATGGCAGTTATGAAGAGCTGCTCGCCGATCCCGATATCGATGCCATCTACAACCCCCTGCCCAACCATTTACATGTTCCCCTGTCCCTCCAAGCGGCAGAGCGCGGTAAACATGTGTTGTGCGAAAAACCCATTGCTCTAACTGCCGCCGCAGTGGAATCCTTGATTGCCGCACGAGACCGGTACGGCGTGGTGATGGCAGAGGCCTTTATGATCCGCCATCATCCACAATGGCAGAAAACCAGGGCCTTGCTACAAGACGGCGCGCTGGGGCCGGTACGGTCTGTGGTCGGCATGTTCAGCTATATGAATGCGGACCCGGAAAACATCCGCAACAAGGCGGAGATGGGCGGCGGTTCGCTGTATGATATCGGAGTCTATCCCATCGTGGCCGCGCGATATCTGTTTGGCGCGGAGCCGTTGCGGGTTACCGCCCAATCATCGGTTGACCCCACTTTCGGGACAGACTTGCTGACCAGCGCCTTGCTTACCTTCCCGCAAGGCCAAGCCCTGTTCACCTGCTCTACCCAGTCCGTAACTTATCAGCGGATTCAGGTGCTTTGCGCGCGGGGGCGTATAGAGCTTCGCGTGCCCTTCAATGCACCCCCGGAAATGGAAAATCAGCTGTGGGTGGATAATGGCGCCAAGCTGGCCGACCAGTCGGCGCGGGCGGTGGCTGTGCCCGCCGCGGACCAATACCAGCAACAGGGGGAGGCTTTCTCCCGCGCCGTTTTAGAAGGGGCGCCGCTGGAATTTGGCCTGGAGGATTCCTTAGCCAATATGCGCGTGGTCGACGCCCTGTTTACTGCCGCCAGAACACAAAGCTGGATTAATGTTTGAGACCGGCCTGATGATTGCTTCTTGGTCGCAGAAGTCAATTTTGGGAGGTTTGCACAGGAAAAAGAGACAAGAGCAGTTTTTCGAATGCCGGATATAGCAGGATGTTCCCATATCCGGTCAGGTGATCTCCGTCGAAAAACAACGGCTTACCATCCCTAAAGGCGTCGCAGCGTTCTTCCGGGCATAAGATGGGAAAAGGGTCCCAAACGATGAGGCCGGGATGGCGGGTTTTCAGGACTTTCAACGACTCCCGAACCGGCTGACTAACGGCCTGCAACTCATTTCTATCAATTGAAAATCCGGGTTTACAGACAGCATTGGACCGATTGAACCAATCCATACACCGGAAGGGAGGCGCCCGAAACGTCGGTTTCGGTGTATCGATGATAACCTTGATCTGGCGTTCTTGCAGGTGGTTAAGGAGTGCAGACGCTTCTTCGAGAGCTTCTTTTCGCTTTGCAGCAGGCGCAGCGCCAAATACACGCGTATCGACTACCGCGGGATCATATTCTCCCCATTGATCGCTCAGACGATAAGCCCGCAGGGAGGCGAGGAAAACCATGTCTCCCGGTTTTGCCCGTCGCTCAATTTCCGCCATGAAAGCATGAATGGGTGCCTGACACGCCTCCGATCGAGCAGATTTCAAGGTTGCCAATCCGCAGCCCGAATGGGTCAAAATGTCGAAATCCAGTCCAAGTTTTTTGGAGGCCATTTTCAGCATGGCGCCATAGGCACCGGCATGGGAATCGCCAATAACAAAGAGGGTTTTTCCGGCAAGGGGGAATCCTTCTGCCGGTGCAAGCAGCACCTCCTTGGGAAGGGTTCGACTTTTCCAGGCGGGGTCCTTTGAAACGACGCTCTGATTGAATAGCCAAGGGCGATTGAATGTCTGATGCGCCGTCATCGCCCCGGCAGTCAGGATCACGATGCTCCCGGTAACCACGATCCAACTGGATTGCCGTTTAAGGATTCTGCTTTGCCGCAGGGGTTGTTCGAAGAAATGAAACGACAACCCAGATAGAACCGCGATCAGAACGACGGCGACAGCGATATTGAACGGCCCTTCGACGCCAAGGGTCCATCGCATCAGCACGAGAACCGGCCAATGCCAGAGATACAGCGAATAAGACAGCAACCCCACATAACGTATCGGCGGCAGGGTCAGGGCTAGTGTAATAATACCTTTCCGCGACGCCGATCCCGCCGCGCCGATGATCATTGCGCCGGTTCCCAGAACCGGCACCAAGGCCCATGGAAAAGGAAAGGCATCGTGGCGGGCGGCAAAGATCCCTATCAGAACCAGGATCAAACCAACGCTGGAAACCCAAGGCGCGACCTTGGCGTTGGGAACCAAAGCGCCCTTGTGATGAAATTTATAGATAATGGCGCCGACACCCAACTCCCAGAAGCGGCTGAACAGCAGGTAAAAAGCGCTCTGCGGATCAAAGTAGGACTGATAGGCGGAATACCCCAAAGAGACAAATGTAAGAATGAATAGGGAGTTTCTATTGAAAAGATTGCCGATAAAATGCCGACTTCTGGCGTTTTCCGACGCCATATAGAAAAACAGCAAAATCGGAAAAATCAGATAGAACTGCTCTTCAACCGCCAACGACCACGTATGGGTGAATGGATTGAATTCAACCCGTTCGTTGAAATACCCATCCGAATTTTCCAGCAAAAAGAAATTGCTCAAACCGAAATAGGCAGACAGCCCGGTTTGCTCGTTGGAAGAGCCTAGCCAGGACGGCACCACAAACATGCTGGCAAAGAGAGCCGTAACGCTGAGGCAGAGAAACAGCGCAGGCCCGATGCGCAGAAACCGTCGTTTGTAGAAATTCCCAATATAGTCGAAAAAATGGTTGTAGGGTCGGGAGTAAAGCGACTTCGTAATCACATAGCCAGAGATTACGAAGAAGATGTCGACGCCGACGAAACCACCAGGCAAAATATGCTCATTGAAATGAAACAGGATGACAGACAGAACGGCGATGGCCCGCATGCCATCGATTGAAGCAATATGATTTTGAGATGTCGGGGGAGCGCTGTGTGTCATATCGGTCCCTCGTCGCGAGCCGTCTATCGATGGCGTCCCCAACGGGATTCGAACCCGTGTTGCCGGCGTGAGAGGCCGGTGTCCTAGGCCTCTAGACGATGGGGACCCGGTCGGACAAGGGACAGGGTGTTACCCTAAAAGAAGCCCTGTTTTCAAGTGTTTTCTGATATACCGCGTGCGGTCTCGATGAAGAAATCCACATGCGCGGGATCGGTGTCAAAACCCGTGACCAGGCGGATCATCCCCGGGTCTTCATCGGGCCAGCGATAAAACGTGAAACCGACGGCTTCCAATGCCTGGATGGTCGCCTCTGGCAACGACACAAACAGTTGATTGGCTTCTACTGGATGGGCAATGCGCACCCCCTGAACCGTTCGCAAACCCGCTTCCATTTGTCGCGCCATGGCATTGGCGTGCCGCGCGTTGCGCAACCACAGATCATCCGTTAGAAACGCCACCCATTGTGCAGCCAAAAACCGCATCTTGGAAAACAGATGCCCAGCCCGCTTGCGCCGCCGCCCTATTGTCTGCGCCAAGGCGGGATTGAAGACCACGATGGCCTCTGCTGCCAATGTACCGTTCTTGGAGGCGCCGAAGCTTAGGATATCCACGCCCGCTTTCCAGGTCATCTCCGCCGGGGATGCGTTCAGGCTGGCCATGGCGTTGGAAAAACGCGCGCCATCCATATGCACGGCCATCCCGCGCTCCACCGCAATCTCGCTGAGCGCGCGGATTTCCGACACGGAATACAGTGTGCCGCACTCCGTGGCCTGTGTGAGGGAGAGCGCATTGCGCTCCACCGCATGCACCCCATGGTCGGGGAAATACGCCGCTTGCCGAAATTCCACAGGATCAATTTTGGCAGCGGCGCCAGCCACGGTAACAAGCTTCGCCCCGCCGGTTTGCAGTTCGGGGGCACCGCATTCATCCTGATTGATATGGGAATCCCGGTGGCAAAAGATACTGCCATAAGGGGGCGTCATGGCGGCCAGGGCCAGACTGTTGGAGGCGGTACCGGTGGCGACCAGGAATACGGCAGCTTCTGTCTCGAAAACGTCGGAGATCATCCGCTCGGCCCGCCGAGTCAGATCATCAGCCCCATAAGCGGAGACAGCCCCCGCATTGGCAGCGGCCAGCGCTTCCAAAATCTCCGGCGCCGCACCGCTCACATTGTCGCTTTCAAAGTTCATCGGTAACCGTGATGGGAATTTCTATGAATTGATTCAGGCCCTCATCCAGCTTGAAAGCGCCCATCGTTTCGGCCGTTCCCGCTGGAACGTCGATGATGACCCAGATCAATTCCGGCTCAAAGGCCTTTTCCAGGTCCCGTGCCGAGGGCTTGGCGGGATGGTCCGGGTGGGAATGATAATGTCCGATCATCTCCTCCCCTGTCCCCTCTACCGCGCGCATCAGATCAAATCGCACCTGGGGATCGACCTCGAAGGCGGTTTCGGGAGTCGGCGCCAGATTGGCCGACGGCAGAACCTGGGTCACGGTAATGCAATTCCCCTGCCGAATTCCAGCAAGCAAACCGCAACATTCCTGGGGGTAGGCGTTTTGCGCCGCATGATACATCGCCTTGCGCAGGGATAAGGGAAGGCGAATCACGGGGTACTGGGGGTAAGTGTCACACTGCCCGTTGCTTGGCCCGTTTCCAAGCTGATCAGCGCCACCCGTTCCACGGCACCTGTCAGGCGCAACACCAGATAACGCCCTGCAATATGCGCTTCGGCAATACGTGTACCTTCCGGCACTTTGAGGTCTATATCGCCAAAGCCGATATCCATGCTGGAGGCCGCGATGGCAAGCGGGGGTTCTGGCGCGGGTTGGGCCGGAGCTTGGCTTTCCGACTTTTTGAAAAAAGTAAAATTCGGATCGCTCGCCTTCTGGTACATGCCATACCCCAGAATGGTGACCCCGGCGAGGATCATCACGCCAAGCCCGATGACGAGAGCCTTGAGGGCCCGAAGATTTCCGTCCACTTTAACCCCTATGGAAGATGATCCCGACGATATGAGCCAAACCGTAACAATCGGCGAGAGCCAATCCGGCGCACGGCTGGATAAGGCACTGTCCGACGCCCTGCCCGATTATTCTCGCAGCCGCCTTAAAACCCTGATTCAGGAAGGCGCCGTGGGCAATGCGGACGGCACCTTAACCGACCCCGCTTATCGGGTCAAACCCGGGGATGCCCTGTGGCTGCGCGAGCCCCCGGCTGCGCCCGCCGAACCGGTTCCGCAATCCATCCCACTCGATATCATTTTTGAGGATGAGCATGTTTTGGTAGTGAACAAACCAGCGGGCCTGGTCGTGCATCCCGCCGCTGGTAATCCAGATGGCACCCTCGTCAATGCCCTGCTGGCCCACTGCGGCGAGGCATTATCCGGAATCGGTGGCGTGCGCCGTCCTGGCATTGTTCACCGGCTGGATAAGGATACCAGCGGATTAATGGTTGTCGCCAAAACCGATCTGGCGCATCGGTCCCTGGCGGATCAGTTCGCTGCCCACAGCCTGGCGCGGGCTTATCAGGCACTGGTCTGGGGCACCCCCAAGCCACCCCACGGGTCGGTCTCCAGCCTGATTGGACGCAGCCCCAACAATCGGAAAAAGATGGCGGTGGTGTCACGAAACGGCAAATCAGCGGTCACGCACTACAAGAAGCTGGCTGCTGTCGGCAGCGCGGCGAGCCTGATGGAATGCCGTCTGGAGACAGGTCGGACCCATCAAATCCGGGTGCATATGGCCCACCTGGGCCACCCGGTTATTGGCGATCCGCTTTATGGTGGGGGGCTGACCGCACAGCGGGCTAAAAAACTCTCTGGCAAGACTGGGCAGCTTGAGGACTTCCACCGACAGGCACTTCACGCCTATTTGATCGGCTTTTTACATCCCGTTAACCAGCGTGAACTAAGATTTGAAGAAAAATTACCACATGATATCAATGAATTAATCAATTTTTTAGAGATGGTATAAATAATTCTTATACCCTACTAATCTACTAAGTTATTGTTGACGGTGATCGGCTAAAGAGTCATGCTCGTAGGTAATAAGCAGTCGATCCAAAAAAACAGGGTCGATATCGACTCAGACGGTGGGAACAAAGAGATGACCAATTTACGCAGTCGTTCACGCGTTGCTCCTGAAGAGAACCTATCCAGATATCTGCAGGAGATTCGTAAATTCCCCATGTTGACGCCGGAGATCGAAGTCGATCTCGCCAAACGCTGGCGGGACGGAGGCGATGAAGATGCGGCGCATCAGTTGGTCAACAGCCATTTGCGCTTGGTGGCAAAGATCGCCATGGGATACCGGGGTTATGGCCTTCCCCTCGCGGAGCTGATCTCCGAAGGGAATGTGGGCATGATCCAGGCTGTGCGCCGGTTTGACCATACCAAAGGGTTCCGTTTGGCCACTTATGCCATGTGGTGGATTCGCGCCGCGATCCAGGAATATATTCTGCATAGCTGGTCGTTGGTCAAAATGGGCACCACCGCCGCACAGAAGAAGCTGTTTTTTAATCTCCGCCGCTTGAAGGGCGAAATGCAGGCCATCAATGATGGGGACCTGTCGCCCGAGCATGTGACCGCCATTGCCGAGAAACTCAACGTTTCCGAAGAAGAGGTGGTCAACATGAACCGCCGCATGGCGGCCGCTGACCATTCCTTGAATGCACCCATGGCCCGCGATGGCGAAGCCGACGGCGAATGGCAGGACTGGCTGGTGGATGAAGCCGCCGATCAGGAAAATACCCTGGGTGAGACCGAGGAACTGGCCGACCGCCGCCGCATGCTCGCCACCGCCATGAAGGGCCTGAATGATCGGGAACGGTTTATTCTTAACGAACGGCGCCTAAAAGAAACACCGTCTACGCTGGAAGAACTGAGCCGCCTGTATGGTATTTCCCGAGAACGGGTGCGCCAGATCGAAGTGCGCGCGTTTGAAAAGGTGCAAAAGGCTGTGCGGGCCGCCGCCATGGACCGGCGCCTGCGCCTGGCTTCACCGCAATCCATCCAAATGGCATAACCCTCTACACCCAATCCCTTGTAAACAGCCTCGTATCGTCTCGGGGCTGTTTTTTTGCCTGTGATTTGGATTTTGCGAGGCAAAATCAGCCGTGCTATGAAACCGGCGCCGATGTGAAAAAACCTGGAGGAGAACATGGCCCACCTGCAACCGCGCCGCAGCGTTTTATACATGCCCGGATCCAATGCCCGCGCCCTGGAAAAAGCGAAGACGCTTCACGTCGACGCGCTGATTTTGGATTTAGAGGATGCGGTTGCCCCCGACATGAAGGAGACGGCCCGCGCCCAGGTCTCCGAGGCAACGCTTTCCAAGTCTTACGGTTA
>JBMYUJ010000049.1:0-24501 GCA_049605255.1 Magnetospiraceae bacterium | reverse complement strand
CGCCGCCGGTAATCTCCCGAATTTCGTCCGCGAACGCCAAACTGCGGGAATCCAACACATGGTCGACGCCCAGCATCCGCAGGAAATCGCGCTTTTCGTCGGATCCGGCGGTGGCGAAAATCTCCGCGCCGCAATAGGCCGCATATTGGATCGCGGCGATCCCCACGCCCCCGGCGGCCCCGTGAATCAGCACTTTTTCCCCGGCGCGCAATTGCGCCAGATGCCCGAGCGCGTAATAGGCGGTAAAGAAAGCACTGGGGATGGTGGCCGCTTCTTCGAAAGCCAGCGCTGAGGGTTTGGGCGCGACGGCGGTTGTCGCGGTCGTCACATGGCTCCCAAAACAAGAGGGCGCGAAGGCCAGAACCTCATCTCCCACCCGGAAATGGCGCACCCCAGGCCCCACATTGACCACCACGCCAGCACATTCCATGCCCAGGCTGGCCCCCGCAAAGCCGTTTTCCACCGCCTCATCGGGCAGCATACCCATGGCCCACATGACATCGCGGAAATTCAGGCCGGTGGCCCGCACCTCAATTTCGATCTCCCCCTCACCCGGAGGCCGCCGGGTCACTTCACCCCAGGAGAGATGGCTGAGTGGCCCGGGCTGGGAGAAATCCAACCGAATGGATTCCAGAGACGCTTCGTCTCCCTCCGCAGTCGGTAGCACCGCATCATCCAGGCGTGGGACGATGCGCGCGTCGCCCGACAAAATCACCTCGTCTTCGCCATCGTAGAACCGCAATTCGTCAGCGAGAATTCGGCCCGCCTTACCCGTATCCGGTTGATCTTGCAGATCGATCAACCGGCTGTTCAGGCCGGGTTGCTCGTTCATCAACACGCGCACCAGGCCCCAAGGCAGGCCTTCCACGGGTCGGGCCCCCTGTGCCCCCCCGGTCGCGACGCAAAGCTGCGGACGGGTGGCGCCGCCAAGCCGCTCTAAAGCCTGCACCAAATGGAGCAAAGACCCACAACGCCGATCCTCCAAATCCATGATTGTATCGACGGATTCCCCTTGCCCCGTACCGCCATTGGCAAACCCAACCAAATGGACGATTCCGCTTACATCGCCTACATCGGCCAATAATCGCGCGACATCTGCGGGAATCAACGGATCGAAAGCGAGCGCTTGCTTTGGGGTGGGCTTGCCGGGGCGGGCACAGATCGCTTCATGCCCGGCCAATCGAAGTGTCGCGGCGGCTGAATCCGCAATTTCTGCGCTGCTTCCTGCGGCGTCGGACAGGATCAGCCACCGGGACTGCGTTTCCGTTGCAGATCGCGATTGCGCGGCGCCACCCCGGGCCAGCACCAGATAGGATAGCCCGGCGGTTTCTTCTGCCCCGTCCGACACGGCAACAGGTGCCTCGAACCCGGCTTTGCCCAGCAATTCCACCCATTTATCCGGTGTCATGAGACTTGAAATGGGATGCCAGGGGTCTTCCGTATGGCGCCACCATGACGGTTTGGAGCCGAATATCATATCGGTCAGGCGCTCTGGCATCCGTTCCGCCAGCAGCAGCAAGCCCCGCTCCGCCAACAGGCCCCGCACCCGGCCCAAGGCCGCGCCCATATCGGATAGCCGATGCAGGATATTACCGACGATCACGATATCAAAAGCGGCCTCCTCGAAGCCCTGATCGGCGAAATCCTGAGAAATATCCAAGGTGCGGCAGGACACGAAAACCGAATCCTTGAAATGGGCCTCTGCATGGCCAACCGCTTCATCGCTTTCGTCCGTAAAGACATAATCGCAGCGATCACTTGGCAGGCTGTCGATCACCCGGGAGGCCAATCCTCCGGTGCCACCGCCGATTTCCAAAATCCGCAACCGCCGATCCGAGGGCCAATCGGCGACAATCTGGTCGATGACCATTTCCGCCGCGAGATTTGCCGCACGCACGGTGCCCGAATCCTCGAAATAATGCTCGAGCGTCCCCCCCCCGGCGCGTGAAGATACAATGGAGTCTGGTGCAACACTGCCGCGCAAGATGGCCGGCATATGCCGTGCACAGCGCCCTGCCAGCACCATTTCCGGCAGGTAAGCGGGGTAATCCGCCAATATCAGCCGCCAAATCTCTTCTGGTGGGGGTAAATCAGAGCCGTCCAGCAAACGATAGGTATCCCCATCTGTCACCAACAGGCCATCTTCCTCCAGAATCGAAATCAGATAGGCCAATTGCGGGCCGAAGGCGGAGTCAACCCGGCCCATATGCATCAGGCTTTTCAGCGTGAATTCAGGAATTCGGAACCCGCGCACGGTTTCGAAGGCAATAGAGGCCGCCAATGCATCAAACAGCGACAAGACGCTCTCCAAGCCGCCATCCCGGGAAATTTCCGAAATCCGGACCGGCAATTGCGCGGCAACCTCGGCGGCGATCACATCCGTCGGCGGCACCGGTGATGCGCGCCGCCCGCCGAGATGCGGGGTCGGCTCGTACCGGAATTGATACAACGGATGACGCTTGGTGCCATGCCGACGGGTTTCGAACCGTCGGAAGCGACAATCCACCAAATCGGCCACGGTTTCCCCATCCGAATCCACCAGGCGCATATCTGCCACCACGGAGCGTGGCGCCACCCGGCGCAAGGATACCCGCGCGGCGGCAATGGCCATCCCAGGTTGGAACAACCGCAACTTACCGAAACGGGACGGCAGATAACTGCCGCCATCCTGGGTATCGATATGATCGCTGAGAATATCGAACAGCATCTGGAAGGCCCCATCCAGGAAGGACGGATGCAGGAAATAGGATTCAAAGTCCTCTGCTATCGCTTCAGGACAGGTAAATTGCCCAAAGGCTTCGCGATCCGCCACATGCACGGCGCTGACGGCCTGGAAGGCAGGACCGTAATCCAGACCCAGAGACAAAGCGAGGTCGTAATGCGCGGTGGCGGAAATGGCCTTGCCACCAGCACCCGGCTCCATACGATCCTTACCCGGTCCCGAAACCTGCACATGGCCGCCAAATCGGCCCACCACATTCTGGGTCCAAGGATCGGCGCTCAAACGCTCGCGGGATTCGATGGCAAAGGTGCCATCATCCGCAGAGAGCAGGAAACGCACAGATTTTCCGCTATCTTCCTCCAGAACCAGCGGGCGGCGGATTTCCAGATCAAACACCATCTGTTCGCCATCGCCATGATGCTGGGCCGCCGCCGCTAGGGCCATTTCCACAAATCCGGCCGCCGGAAACACCACCGCGCCATCCACCTTATGGTCACTGAGGAACGGCAGGCGGGCCACATCCAGGTCGTTTTCCCACATGAATTCATTGGTCTCCGACTGGAAACCCAACAGGGGGTGGAAGCTTTCCGAATGCAGATAGCCTTGTTTTTCAACCGTGGAGTCGAACCAGTGAGTCTGCCGGTGCCAGGGATAGGCGGGCAGGTCTTGGATATTTCCGGGCAGTGGGAAGGCCCAGGAGAGATCCTCTTGCGCGCCCGCCGCATGCAGAGCCGCGATACCGTCTTCCAGGCGCTCTACCTCGGCGTCCCCGCGCTTGAGCAAGCCCACTGGCTGGCCCGGTTTCCCTGCGGCGCGTAAAGCCTCCCGGACATACATCTGCATGATCGCATGGGGGCCGATTTCGACAAAAACCGTGGCCTCTAGCCCGATCAGATGCGATAAGGCCGGACCAAACTGAACCGGTTTGCGGATATTCTCCCACCAATATGTCGCGTCCAGCGATTCACCCGCAACGGTCTCCCCCGCCACGGTGGACACGAACGGCACCTCGGACGCCCCCGGCTTCAAGCCCTTAAGTCGCGCGAACAACCCGTTTTGGATGGGGTCCATGGCCCGGCTGTGGAAGGGGTAGTCCAGATCAAGGATGCGGTAGAAAACTTCCTTCTCCACCAACGCCTTACCCAACTGCTCCAACAAGGGTAATGGACCAGACAAGGTTACGGATTCCGGACTGTTCACGGCGGCAATTTCGACCTGGCCGTCGAACGGCGCAATCGCGGAGGCCGCTGCCTCTGGAGTCAAACCTGCTGCGGCCATGCGGCCGGCACCCTTGGTTTCGCCCTGGGCGGCACTGCGCTCAAAGATTACCCGCACCGCTTGAGACAGAGACAACGCGCCACAGGCATAAGCCGCCGCCACTTCGCCCACACTATGGCCCACCACCGCGGCAGGGTGCACCCCGCGCTGCTCCAGCACCTCCAACAGGCCGACTTGAAGAGCGAACAATGTGGGTTGCGCAACTTCGGTAAATTCCAGGCGGTCATCGATATCGTCCGCCAGCAAAACGTCGATGATCGACCATCCCGCCCGCTTCTTGAACAGGGTATCCACTTTGCCGACGGCGCGGCGGAAAATGGGATCGGCGGCCAGCAGTTCCCGGCCCATGCCGCCCCATTGCGAGCCATTGCCGGAAAACACAAAGGCGATCTTGGGGTCCTTGGCCACCACCTGCCCCGCCACGGCGCCCTCAGCCTTGCCATCCCGGCCGAAGGCCCGCAAACGATCGATGATTGTTTCCGCGTCCGCGCCTCGAACGACGAGGCGATGTTCCAGGCGATCCCGTACATGGGACGCTGTCCAGGCCACGTCGTAAAAGGTCCCCTTCCCGGCGCCGTCTAGGATCTCGGCAAATTGTGTCGCCCGCTTGGCGAGAGATTCCTTTGAACGCGCCGACAGGAATACCGGCGGCACCTTGGCAGGCAAACGTCGCCGCACCGGCGATCTCTGCGTAAGAGGCTGATATTCCTGCAAAACCACATGGCTGTTGGTGCCTCCGAAGCCGAAGGAATTGATGCCGACCACCAAGGGGCGCCCGCCCGCATCCAGCACCAGGGGTTCGGTGACTACCTTCAGGCCGTATTCATCGAACGGAATATTCACGTTCGGTATCTTGAAATGCAAAGACGGTGGCACTTCACGGTGTTTCAGCACCATGACGGATTTCATCAACCCCGCCATGCCGGCACCGGATTCCAAATGCCCAATATTGGTTTTTACCGACCCAATCGGCAGCGGATTATCCGTCGCCCGCGTCGCTCCAATGGCCCGACCGATAGCCCCGGCCTCCTGCGGGTCCCCCGCCATGGTGCCTGTGCCATGGGCTTCCACATAATCCACCTCGGAAAGCGGGATCCCCGCCGCCGCATAGACCCGGCGCAACAAGGCTTCCTGAGCATGGGTGTTGGGCAGTGCGATTCCGGTGGTGCGCCCGTCGGAGTTCAGGCCGGTCCCCTTGACCACCGCATGAATTTTATCGCCCGCGGCGACCGCTTCCGACAAGGGCTTGAGCAAGACGACGGCCCCACCCTCGGCCCGTACATAGCCCCGCCCCGAATCGTCAAACGCCTTGCAGCGCCCCTCTGGCGACAGCATTGACGCATGGGAGAATCCGGCAAAGGGATGCGGGCTCATGAGGATGTTTACCCCGCCGCAAACCACCATATCCGTCTCGCCGCGCCGCAGACTCTCGCAAGCCTGATGCATGGCGACCAGGGAGGACGAGCAGGCCGTATCGATGGACATGCTCGGGCCTTTGAGGTCGTAAACGTAGGAAATCCTGTTGGAGACGATGCTGAGCGCGCTACCGGTCATGAAATAGGCGTTGGCGGAAGACGGATCATCAGACCGGCTGCTGGCGAAATCCGCAGCGGAGACTCCCACATACACGCCCACATTGCGACCGGCGATCTCGCTGGGGCGGATATGCCCGTCCTCCAGGGCCTCCCAAACGAGTTCAAGCATCAGCCGCTGCTGCGGGTCCATCTGTTCCGCTTCGCGCGGCGACACGCCAAAGAAAGCGGCGTCAAAATCCTTGTAATTGTCGAGAACACCGGCCGCGAAGGTATAGGATTTTCCCGGTTCGTTGCGGCGCGGGTGCAGGAAGTAATCGGTGTTCCAGCGGTCTTTACTGACTTCGGTAACGAGGTCACGGCCAGCGATCAAGTGGTCCCAAAAAATGGAGGGCGACACGGCGCCGCCGGGAAAACGGCAAGAAATACCGACAATTGCGATCGGCTCTGTTGTTTTTGTCATATCCTGGGCACGGTTCCCAAATTTGCGTTACTGCGACCTTTTTATTCCAATCGCGAACCCCCTAACCGAGGCACATACCGTTGAAATTATTCATTACTGGCCATCGGTCGCCCGGTTTCTCTACTCTGTTCTAGCATCGCGGGCCGTGAATCCTCAAGGTCTATGCCCACGGCGCGCATCACAAGACTGCCCAATCCTTCGACGCTAACATCTCGCGCCTGCGGAATGGCGCCGCCGGTGCGCCAGATAACATAATCCACTTTATCGTCATCGTAGTTTAACTTCTTGAAAAGCTTAGGCATGCTTGGAAGGTGATCCCCGAAGAGGCAGAGAACGGTATCCCGTTCGGGAGAATCCAGCTGCCCGGTGAGGCGGCCAATCACCGCATCAGTGTTGCGCAAATGCCGCAGATAAAACTCCAATGCCAGCGATGTCAACTCACCCCCATACCGCGGTTGATCGCCGCCAGCGACGTTTTCGAAGCGGTTTTTCTCCCACCGGCCGTGGTTTTCCATGGTGATGGCGAAGATAAAGGCAGGTTGTTCACTTTCCCCCAAAACTTCGAGGATTTTCTCCCCGACTTCGACGTCGGAGATGTAAGGCCCGAAGGTTTCCGCCCCTTCAAAGGCCTTGATATCTAAGAAATGATCGAAACCCAACGCTGGGTAAACCCGATCCCGGGCAAAGAAGGTGGAGTAAAAAGGATGAATACAAACAGTGCGATAGCCCAACATCTTCACCGCGCGGGCGAGCGTCCAGACCGGCGATTTGGCGAGGCTCAAAAACGGGTTGAAGCGGTTGAACCCCAAATCCTCATTCGCCAACCCTGTCAGGAAGGAAAACTCCGTGCGCATGGTATTCGCGCCCCAGGCGGGAACGGTCAAGCGTCCATGGAAATGGGAATTTGCCACCATATGATCGAATTGGGCCAAAATCGACGGATCGATACTTTCGTGCAGCCGCCGCGCATCGAAAAAAGACTCGCTTTGAATGGCAACGATGGAGGGCAGCCGCTCCACCCCCCGGAGAATGTTCTTGGTCCGGCGCCACCATTCTGTTTCGGCGGGTAAGGCCGTGTTCCCATTGCTTTCCGGATTGGGGCCATCAGCCTCCTTCAGCGGGACATTTTCCTCCCGAGACAGGAAAAAATAGACGATCAGGGTCGCCACCAAGCTTAATTTACTCAGATCCGCCGTTACATCCGCAGACGGGCCCAACCCCAGTAGGAAATTGGCCAACGGGCGCCGCATACGACCCCAGATTAGCATATGGCCGACGAACCCGCCGATGGCGAGAAGGATAAAAAGCGGAAGATAATCAACCAGTTGGTCGCGCGCCACCATGGGCGGTTCAAAAATGAACCCAAGGGCAATGGCCCCCGCCCCCAGGACAAAGATCAGGATGATATTATGGACCCCGATATATTTGACGTAGAGTTGGGGATGTTCGATGGCTTGGCGCAAAAGCGCGAAATCCGAATAGACCAGCGGTTCCTTCAACGCCTTAAACTTGGCGTTATTCAACAAAACGATCGCCAGGAATATTGTGATGGTCAGCAAGGTCGCGAAGATCGGTCGATAGGAGATCATCACGAATAACAGATATAGGGTAATCAGCGGCACTGTGCCGATCAGCCGCGCGCGCAGCATCATGGGTGTGTCTTGCCGGCGAGGTTTCACCAGGCGTTCCAACACCAGTACGGCGACAAAAATCGCGACGAGTCCTACCAGGAACGCAACCATCTGGGCGACACCCTCCTCCGCGCGCCTTTACCTACCCGCCTCCACGGAAAAAGAAAAGCGTTTTAGGATCATATTGCCCCAGGAAACGGGTAGAAACGTCAGAAAACGCAGGCCCCAGGCCAAGTGCCAGGGAAAGGCAATAATCGCGCGGCCTTTCGCCAAGCCGTCACAAATACGCCGCGCGGCGGTATCCGCGTCCATGACATGCGGTTTGTTACCCGTCACCCGGCGGCTCATGGCCGTATCCACATAGCCAGGATAAACCACGGCAATCCGTACCCCCTTGGCCGCGACGGCACCGCGCAGGGCCTGCCCAAAGGCGGCCAGCCCGGCTTTACTGGCACTGTATGCGGGGGCATCCGGGTGGGCGCGCACCCCCTGCAGGGAACTCACCAAGGCAATCTGGCCGCGCCCCCGGCGGCTCATGGGTTCCAGCGCCGCGTAGGCCGTGCGTATTGCCGCCGTCAGGTTCACCGCGAGAACACGTTCAACAGACTCCCAGGATTCCAAATCCCCGTTGGCTTGGCGTCCGCTGGTCACCCCCGCATTGGCGATGACTAAATCCAGCGGCAGTTCTGCATCCCGCGCCGAAATCCAGGCCGTCAGCGCGTCCCCTTCCCGAACATCTAACAATTGGGTCTCCACCGTCGCACCTGCGGCCCCGCAATTCTCGGCGACGGCGGTTAATCGGGCCATATCGCGTCCGATAAGGGACAAAGCGATGCCTGGTCCCGCATAGGCTTTGGCGAGGGCCGCGCCGATGCCGCTGGAGGCGCCGGTGATCAAAATATGGCGAGACGGGGTCTGCATGGCCGCATTATGGCGTGAAACCCGGCCACGGCAATCGTTTAACCGGTTGACAGTCCTCTTCAGGCATTGGACAACCGGCAAAACCCCTAGGGAGTGTGTTTGGTGGCGCTTTTGCCCTGGAAAACCCTGTATGCGACCGCGACTGGCCTGGCGCAGCCCTATTTGCGGCGTCTGGTTTCGAAACGGTTGGCTGCCGGAAAGGAAGACCCTGCGCGATTTGCAGAACGCTTTGGCACCCCTGGCACCGCCCGCCCCGTGGGTATGCTCTTGTGGATTCATGCGGCCAGCGTCGGCGAATCCATGTCCGTTCGCCCGCTTATCGACGCACTGGTCGAGGCACACCCTCAGCTCCATATCCTGCTTACGACCACCACGGTGACGTCGGCAAAGTTGCTCGCCGATCGGCCACCTCCCAATACGATCCATCAGTTCGCGCCCCTGGACCATGGTGGGTGGATCGAGCGGTTCCTGGATCATTGGCAACCGAATGGCGCCATATGGGTGGAATCGGAGCTTTGGCCCGCCATGATCTGGCGCAGCCAGGCCCACAGCATTCCGCTTGTGTTGATCAATGGGCGCCTGTCGGCGGCCTCTGAACGATCCTGGCGTTGGGCGCCTGGTCTGATCCGTTCGATTCTCCAGTGTTTTTCCCTCATTTTAGGGCAGACAGAGGCGGAAACGGCGCGTTTTTCCCGTTTGGGCGCCAAACAGACCAGTTTTGCCGGAAATCTGAAATATTCCGTTGCGCCGTTGCCCGTCGATCAAACCGCCCTTCAAGCCCTGCGCGCGGAAGTCGGCAATCGCCCCCTTTGGCTCGCCGCCAGCACCCATCCCGGCGAGGACGAGATCGTTCTGGAGGCCCATGCGGAACTCACGCGCCGGTTCCCCGATCTGCTGACCATCGTGGTGCCCCGCCACCCGGAACGCGGCGATGCCATCGCATCCATGATTACCGAACAGGGCATCCCTTTTTCCCGTCGGTCAATGGGGGAAGGCGTGCACCCGGGCAACGCCCTCTACTTGGCGGATACCTTGGGGGAATTGGGCCTTTTTTACCGACTGGCCCGGATCGCCCTGGTGGCGGGAAGCTTAAAGCCGGGCATCGGCGGCCATAACCCGATCGAAGCGGCGCAATTGGATTGCGCCGTTTTGCAAGGTCCCTATACGGAAAATTTCGCCGCCGTTACGCAACAACTCTCGGAGGCGGACGCCCAGTTTATCGTGTCCGATGGTGCCGAAATCGCGGCGCATGTGGGGCAGCTCCTCTCCGCCCCGGGGCGGCGGGAGAATATCGCCTGTCATGCGAAGAAAGTCGCGCTGTGGAACAGCTCTGCCGCCGAGCGCATATTCGCCCAGATCGAGCCGGTGCTGTTTCCGGAACCTCAGCCGTAGTCCGATTGATGGTGATGGGCCAATAGGTCATTAAGGCCATCAAAATCCCAATCGGAGAGCAGAATACTGGGTGCCGCATCGCTGCCATCCTGGATGGTCAGCAGAACACCGGTCTCGGTTTCGGCGGCAAACACCGGCACATCGGAATCCAGATACAGCCCCAGGGAATCGAAAATATGGTTCAGTTCCATTTCCGCCCCCACATGGGACTCCAGCGCCATCAGGATATCCACGGTAGCATCGATATCCAGCACCGCTTCACGGGCCTCAACTGGCATGGGTGCCGCCAGTTCCGCCAATAGCTGGCCGTTTTCAGCAGTCAAAGAGACAACTGCCTCCGCGCCATCGGCCTCCGCCACCACCGCGGAAAACAAGGTGCCATCGTCTGTCACGGCGCCATCAAGCTGAAATCCACCCGAAGACTCGACAACCAAGGAGTCACCCCCCCATAGGGTCAGGGATGCGGATTCCCCCGCCTCGATATCGACAAAAACCTCGTCCCCGAGTTCATCGGTCGCCATGACAGCCACCACGCGACCGACTCCGTATTCAGCGGACTCTGTCGGAAACGCCGCGAGGATATCGCCGGAAACGGCGACCTCGGCAGAATCCTGGTTGTTATCCCCACCACTCACGTTCTTCCCAACCCTTCGCGGTTGTGTTGGCCGGTATGTCCAGCCTCCTTATACAATAAAATATCCCCGGTGCACCCTTCGATACACCGGGGATTGGCAGTTATATTGACGACTTATGCCACATTATTCGGATCAACAAGGTCGGAGAGCGACACGCCGGTCATGTCTCCGTCCAGATGGATGCTCAGGGTTTCGGTCCCCGATACCGTATCGGTCAGAACAATCTGGGCCCCGGAGGCATCAGCGGTGAAGCTGCTGCCCGGCGCGCCAGAGAGATCCTCCGGATTGGTGATCCCCAATTCGGTGAACACCGCTGCCAGATCCAGGGTATCTTCGCCCACCTGGAAGTCTTCGATCACGTCGGACCCATCCGCCAGGCTTTCGTAGACGAAATGGTCAGCGCCATCATCGCCAGACAGGGTATCGTCGCCCAGGCCACCTATCAGGGTGTCATCCCCGGCACCGCCGCTGATGAGATCGTTGCCCGCCGCACCTTCCAGGATATTGGCCAGGGCATCGCCGGTGATATCGTCATCGCCGTCGCCGCCGATCAGGTTTTCGATATTGGACAGGGTATCCACATCACCGCTATCCGTATCGGTCACCTGCCCGGTCGCCAGATTGGCGACCAGATCACCGGCCCCGGTGTAATCGGCGGTATCGGTCCCGGCACCGCCATCCATGAGCTCGTCTCCGGCCCCACCGTTCAGGGTGTCGTTGCCATCGCCGCCCGCAAGCACGTCATCCCCGGCATCGCCTTCGATGACATCGTTACCGCCCAAGCCGACAAGATAGTCGGTTTGGGTGCCGCCGGTCAGGGCATCGGCGCCAGCCGTGCCTTCCTGCGTGAATTCCGGCGGGAACAGGTTGACCGTAAGATCGCCGCCGTCAATGACATCGCCATCCGCATCGGCGCCTTCGATGGCATAGGCCAGTTCGGAGGGCAGCGCCGCGCGGTCTTCCCCGTAGGAGAAGATACCCAGCTTGAAGTTGTCGGTACCGCTGATCGCATCGATCTGCACTGCATCGAACTCGACGGTGGACTGCACCGCATAGCTCCAATCTTCCGGCAGGCCGGTGACGGTGAAATGATCGCCGGAGGAGCTGACGGTAATACCCGCGCCGCTCGGATCCAGAACCACATTCCCCGCATCATCGACGATCATCACCGACCAATCCGCCGGGCTGATGAAGCTGTCGCCCGCATCGCCGTAATACCCATTGGGGTAAACCCCCGGAGGCGCATCGACCTGGTCGTTGTCGTCGTTAACGAGGCGGATTTCGAAGCTGGCCAAACCGTTTGACCCTTGGGTCCAGGCCATGACCTGTTCGAAATACATCTGCGGGTTATGCACGCTATCGTTGGTGAACTGCACGCCGCCGCCGGAACCGGATACGGTCAGGGAGGTCAGGAAGTCAAACCGAATGCCCTCGCCCGCCTTGAAGCTGTTGCCGTCGGAGATACCGATCTCCGTGCTGTTGGTGTTGATGGATTCCCCATTCACCGTGGTCATCAGCACGTCCTCGGTGGTGCCGCCCACATCGGTCAGCGCCTTCCAGGCCGGGTTGCCGCCGCCGATACCGGAAAGATCGGTCGCGGTCACCTTGGTGCCGTTGGACAATTCGCCGAAGGTTTGCACCGTATAGGTACCGTTTTCCGCATCCAACGTGATGGTGAAGGCGGTGCCTTGGGTGGCGGTGGAGCCAATGATCTGGGTTTGGCTCGCATCGCTGTAGGACAAGGTGATGTCCTCGCCCTGGAAGGTCAGGGTCCGGTCATTGCCGTCTGTCGCCAGCGGATTGCCGCTCAGATCCTCGGTAAAGTATACGCTACCCAGGCCATCGGCACCCACGGCGAAGTCCAGATCGCCTTCGTAGGTGAAGGCTTTGTTCTCCGCATAGGTGACTTCGGCCACCAGGCTTTCCGGCGCATCGTCGTCGAAGGTGATAGCCAGGCTGCCGCCCACCGTATCGCCTTCGTTATCCGTCGCCGTGAAGGTCAGGGTCGCATCGGCGTCGTTTTCATTGTTGCCCGCCACATGCATCACCGGGATCAACAGCGCGAAACGATAGGCGCCGGTGGTTTCGTCGGTGAGTTCGACCTCGAACAGGTCTTCCCCGGTCCGATCGCCGGTGGTGATGGTCGCGGTCAGGGTATGGCTGCCGCCATCCCAGCTATATTCCACGCTTTCTTGACCGACGACGGCCGTTTCACCGTTCATCTCGGCGAAGCTCACCGTACCCGTATCGCTGCCGAAATTCGCCGCGAAGGATCCGATCACTTCCGTCACCTCGCCGGAAACGTCGCCCGAACCACCGGCGATGCCGCCCGCGAGGCCTTCGTCATCCACCGTAATGGAGTCGGAGCTCACTTCCGGCTCGTCATCCTCGGTGATGTCGATGTCATGGCTCGCGATGACCTGATCGGCGTCACCATCGGTCACGGAGACGGCGAAGGACAAGGTGCCACCGGCGGTATTATCGTCGGACGTGAAACTCCAGGTGCCGTCATCGCTGACGGTCAGGTCGCCCAGGGAGGTATTCAGGGTCACGGAGTTGCCGGACCCGGTCATATCCAGGGTTTCAGAGAGACCATCCGCGGTCACGGTCACGGCGGTTACTGCAGTTTCCTGGTCTGCACCGTAATCCTGATCCCAGGTTCCATCAGCCGTGTAGGTTTCTTCCACGGAATCGTCGCCCAGGATGCCGACGCTCGGGCCGTCATCCTCGAACAGGATCTGATCGCCGATGGGGGCGTCATTGGAGGAGATGTCGCCATCGTTATCCGTCACCGTCCAAACCGCGTTGACCAAGCCGTTGAGGGTCAGCGCTTCGTCGAAATTATTCGGCGAAATCGGATGCTCCAGGCTCAGATACTGCACGACGCTCAAGATACCGTCTTGGCCCAGGGAGACGGCGAAGGCCGCATCACCCAAGGTCACCACATCGGTTTCCACATCGTCCACCAGCACCGTTTCCACCGTACCGACCCGGCCGACGATCAAATCGCCTTCCTGGACCAGATAGATGGTCTCGCCCGGATCGCCGGTGGTGGTCAGGCTGGTTTCATAGGCCCCCAGCACCGGCGGGTTATCGCCGTCCGGCACCAAGGTATCTAGATCGACCGCGATTTCCAGGCTCAGCACACCCGCGCCGCCATCGGCGCCGTAAATGGTGCCCGCGGTATCGACCACCGCACCGGCGCTTTGGGCGAATTGCGGGTCCATGGCCGCATCGCTGCCCTTGTTGGCCACGCCGTTGAACACGGCCAGGGGACCGGCCACTTCCGTGCCGTCATCCGTGGTCAGATCGGTTTGCACGCCATCGGTTTCGTCAACCACCACCGCATTGCTGGTATCGGACAACACCGCCGTCGGCACATCGTCCACGATGTCGATGGTGATGGTGCCGGTGACCGTGTTGCCATTGGCATCGGTGGCCGTATAGCCGTAGGTTTCCGCCGTGGTCAGCGTATCCACCTGATCGTTCACACCCGGCGTGGTGCTGGGCGGGGTGGTCAGGGTATAGGAATAGCTGCCATTGGGGTTCAGGGTCAGCGACCCGTAATTATCCGACGCGCTATCCAAGGTGTAGTTCACCGCGCCCGCCACATTGAGGGAGCCGGAAACGGTTTCCCGGTCATCGGCGCCGCCGGAAGGATCGTTGCTGCCGATCACATCCAAGGCTTCTTCATAGACGGTCAGGTCATCGTTATCCGCCTGCAGGGTCACGTTGGTCACATCGATGGTCAACGTGGTGGTGGACAGATCGCCATCGGCATCTTCGATGGTATAAACGAAGGTATCCGTCTCGTTGCCGGTAATGGCATCCGCCGTGGATTGATAGGTATAAGACCCATCCGCATCCAGGGTCAGGGTGCCATAGGTCCCGTTGATGGTGGCGCCTACATTACCGGACACCGGCGTGGACGGATCATCGCCCGCGGCCACGCCAACAACGCCGCCCGCGGGGGTCGTCGTGGTGGGGCCGTCGGCGCCGAACACATCGTCGGTGCCGTCGGTCAGCACGTTGCCATCCACCGAACCGCCTTCGGTGACCGAATTGGTATCCGCATGGGCGGTCGGCACATCGTCCACGATATTGATGGTGATGGTGCCGGAAACCTCGTTGCCGTTGGCATCGGTCGCCGTGTAGCCGTAGGTTTCCGCCGTGGTCAGCGTATCCACCTGGTCATTCACACCCGGCGTGGTGCTGGGCGGCGTGGTCATGGTGTAGGTGTAGGTGCCATTGGGATTCAGGATCAGGGACCCGTAATTGTCGGACCCGCTATCCAAGGTATAGCTCACCGCGCCATCGACGTTCAGGGTGCCGGAAACGGATTCCCGGCCATCGGCGCCGCCGGAGGGATCGTTACTGCCGATCACATCCAGGGCTTCCTCGTAGACCGACTTGGTCTGGTTGTCCGCACCCAGATCGATATTGGTCACATCGATGGTCAGGGTCGTGGTGGCGGTATCACCGTCCACATCCTTGATGGTGTAGACGAAGGTATCCACCGCGTCCGCCTCGATGGTGTTGGCGGTCGCCTGATAGGTATAGGTGCCATCGGCGTTCAGGGTCAGGGTGCCGTAATCGCCGTTGACGACGCTGCCCACATTGCCCGACACCGGATTGTCGGTGTTCGAGCCCTTGGCAACGCCCACCACACCGCCATCGGGGGTGGTGTCGAACGCGCCATCCGCGCCGAACACATCGTCGGTCCCATCGGTCAGCACATTGCCGCCCACCGAGTCGCCTTCGGTCACCGAGTTGGTGTCCGGATAGGCATAGGGCACGTCGTCCACGATATCGACGGTGATGGTGCCGGTCACCGTATTGCCATTGGCATCGGTGGCCGTGTAGCCGTAGCTCTCGATATTGTCGAGCGTATCGCCCCCCGCGTCGGGATGCGGCGCCGGACCGTTCAGGGTGTAGGAATAAGCCCCCGTATCCGGGTTGAGGGTCAGCGTGCCATAGGTATCGGTGCCGCTGTCCAGGGTATAGGACACGGCGCCCGTCACATTCAGGGTGCCCGAAGCGGTTTCGCCATTGTCGGCGCCGCCAAGGGGATCATCACTGCCGATTTCGTCCAGGGCGGATTCATAGACCGTGAGGTTCGGGTTATCCGGATCCAAGGTCACATCCGCGACATTGATGGTCAGGGTCGTGGTCGACCGGTCCCCGTCGCCGTCTTCAATGGTGTAGACGAAGCTATCCACCGCGTCGTCGGTGATCGCATCGGGGTTGGCCGCATAGGTATAGGAACCATCCGCGTTCAGGGTCAGCTTGCCGTAGGTGCCATCAATTTCAACACCCACATTGCCGGAGACCGGCGCGGAGTCGTCATCACCGGCGGCGACGCCCACGACGCCACCGGCATCGTCCGCGCCATCGGCGCCAAAGGTATCGTTGCCCAGCACATTGCCGTCCACCGAATCCCCTTCGTCCACGTCATCCGTATTGGCGCCGGCTTCGGGCACGTCATCATAGGCGGTGACGCTGAAGCTGCCGCTGAAGGTATCGCCGTTGCCGTCCTTGATGGTGTAGCCGACGGCATTCAGGATATCGAAATCCTCATTGTCGTTGGCGGCATGGTCAAGGTTCGCCAGCAAGGTGGCGGTATAGGTGTACAACACCGCGCCATTGCCGTTATCGGTGGCATCGGTCACCGCGATGGTCATGATATCGGTGGAAACTTCGCCATCTGAAACGGAACCGGTCAGGGTCAACCCATCGGGAGAGACCGTCCAGGTCACCGGCAAGCCCATGGCTTGCAGTTGGCCGTCGAGGCCCAGGGTGGACAGGTCCACCGCGCCCAACAGATCGCCCGGGGTATCCACGCCGTAATTGGCATAGATATAGCCGATCGCGGTGTTGGAACCGGTCGAGGTGGTTTCCGTCGCCAGGCCGTTATCCGGATTGGCCCCTTCCAGGCCGTCTTCGTCCACGGTCACGCTGGTCGCCTCGGCAACCGGATCGGAATCCGGCGGCGGCGGCGGCGGCGGCGGCGGCGGCGGCGGGGGTGGCGGCGGCGGCGGCGGCGGCGGCGCGACATCAATGGTCACGGTCGCTTGGGCCGGGGCATTCCAACCGTCGGTGATTTCGTAGACAAAGGAATCCTGACCGGTGAAGTCATCATCCGGATTATAGGTGAATGTTCCGTCCGGATTGACGGTCACGGTGCCGTTGGACGGACCGGTCACCACCTTGGTCACGGTCAGGCTATCGCCATCCTCGTCATAATCGTTGTTCAGGATCGTTTTATCCGGGCCGATGACAAGAGTTTCATTGGGGCCGGTGGAATAAGAGTCGTCCACGGCAACCGGCGCGGTATCGTCGTCGATGATGGTCGCCGTCGCCGTATTGCCGTTGGGGTCAATGATGGCGTTGGTGGCGTTGGTCAGGACAATGTAGAAATCTTCATTATTTTCAACATAGTGGTCCTGAATGATTTCCACCGGAATGAAATAGGTGGTCTCGCCGGCGGGGATCGTGATCGTCGCCGTCAGAACCGCGATGAAATCCGGCGTTGCGATGTCACCCGCCACCTCTTGGCTCTCGGCGGTGCCGGAACGGATTTCGTAGGTGATGGTCACGTCCTGGTCGTAGGCGCGGTCCAATTCCAATTGGAAGAAGATCAAGCGGGGTTCCGCTGCTTCGGTGCCGGTGCCTTCAACAATCTCCGCCGTCCGCGCATCGACAATAACGATATCTTCGCGTCCACCAGGGACATCGGGATCGGTCGGGTTGCTGGGATCGTCATCCGGGGTTACATCCGGTACGCCGTCGCCATCCACGTCAATTTGGATATTCACAGACACCGTAACGACGGGCAGGCCGGGCACCGCCTCACCCTTTGGATCAACCGCGGGCTTGCTGAAGCCAAGGCCGGTTTGGCCCAACAAACCCTGAATGCCGAGACCTTCGCCGATGGAACCGGGATCGAACGGATCAAAGGCCGCGCCGCCGGCACCACCCGCAGGCTGCGGGCCCGCGGCGGGGCCGCCCGCGGCGGTCGCGATCGCGTTCAAATCCAGGTTATCAACCATGCCGTAGAGATCGTCGCGGCTCAGCACCACGCCGTCGTCCAACGTCAAGGTCGGCGGCAGATCGGTTTCCGCAAACACCAGATAGTCCTCCAAGACGATCTGGGTCGCGCCGTCGGTGGCAGTAACCACCAGACTGCTGCCTTGCTGGCTGAATGTCGCGCCGTCCCGGGCCAGGCCCGTCAGTGTGATCTGGTCGCCAGGGTTGACCAAATAACTGACGGTCTCTCCCGTCTTTGCGGCGACTTCAACGGGGATACCGAAACCGTCTTCGAGCCCCGCGCCCGCGGCTTCCGCAACAGTCGCCTCATCGGCGGCAGCTTCCGGCAGTTCGGGGGTCGTCGGTGTGTTTTTGGTTTCTTCGGCCATCTTAACTTTCTCCCTTGGAAAGCCGCCGCGAGGCGTAAATCAATCCATCATCTAAAAAATCTTGTGCCGATTCCGGCACCATCGTGATTTGAGAATATCCCCGTACCCCCGTCCGCTCATCACCCATTTGTGGTAAATATCCACTTTTCTCGGGAATTTTTGATGTCAATCGAGAGGCTTGAGAGAGTTTGAAGCGAAATGGAGAGGCAGGAAAGGAAAAATATCCTACCCGCCTGCGCGGGAATTGGGTCATGTCAAGCAGACGTCGAGAACTAAACAGGATCGTGGCCAAACAGACCGTTGGCGACACCGGCAAGATCATCCAGAGCCATATCGGGCAACAGAGCGGAGGCCCCCATCTGATCTCCCGTATCAATGGAAACCACAAGGCCCTCGCCTGCATTTTCAAGGCTGACGCCCGTGCCATCCCCCGGGGCAATCCCCAGGCTATCGAACACGGCAGCCAAGGCATCGCCGGTTTCCCCTAATCCCAGGGCATCCAACGCATCCACCGCCGCAAAAGGATCGGCAATCCGAACAGCCTCCAGGTGCATGGCCAGAGTCTCAGTCCATGCGAGACCATCGGCAGTCATCAGCGTCACCGCATGTTCGCCCCCGGCAATATCCGTGGCGAATACCGTGAAGAGACCACCCATACCGCTTTCCTCGGCGGGTTCCCGGACCGTGAAATGTCCGTCGGTGGCCAGTGTCAATGACCCGCCATCGGGAAGCGGGATCGGCGCGCCGCCGTGATCCGCCATATCCACAAGCACCTCGTCGCCCAATTCATCCCGAAAGACGACAGCAGAAACCACGCCACCACCCGGCAGGCTGGTGAGCAACTCGCCGGAAAGCGTCGCTTCGGAGGACGGAGAGGATGTATCGTTCATGGCTTGCACCATTTGCCTAGACGCCGAATAACGGGAACCCCGAACGATTCGGGGCCAACACTGTCAAAGATAGCGCCGGGCAACGGGCGGAACATCCCCAATTCGGGGTAAAAATGGCGTTTTCTAAACCTGCCAGAGGGCGAAACGGCGCATCCTCCTCTTGCCGGTGCGCCGCGCTTTCGCTATGCAGAAGCGCCGTTGCAGGAGAGAACAGCCGCCATGAACTATATCTTCATCCATCAAAATATGCCGGGCCAGTACAAGCATATTGTCCGGCGCTTGGCGGCCAATAAGAAAAACAATGTGGTGTTCATCACCAAGCGCAAGGAGATTGAAATCCCCGGCGTGCGGAAGATTGTTTACGACCTGCACCGGGAGCCGTCGCAGAAAATTCATCATTATCTGGGCATGGCGGAAAAGGGCATCCTGTATGGGCAGCAGGTAGCGCGGGAACTGTTGAAATTGTCACAGCAAGGGTTCCGCCCCGATATCATCGTGGGACACCCCGGCTGGGGCGAAATGCTCTATGTGAAGGAAGTTTTCCCCAATGTCCCCGTGCTCGCGTTTTTTGAATTCTACTACCGGGCTCGGGGGTCCGACGTGGGGTTCGAACCCAATGATCAACCCAACCTGAACGATCTGTGCCGGATCCGGACGAAGAATATCGTCAACGATATCAGCCTCGGCATCGCCGATGCGGGCGTTTCCCCCACCCTGTGGCAGTATGAACAATTGCCAGCGGAATTTCGGTATAAGGTTTCGGTCATTTTCGATGGCATCGACTCAGACGCCGCCAAACCCAATCCCGAGGCCGTGTTCGGCCATCCGCGTATGGGTAATTTGACCCTTTCGGCAAAAGACAAGGTGGTCACCTATGTGACCCGCAACTTCGAACCCTACCGCGGCTTCCAATGGTATATGCGGGCCCTGGAAATCCTCTGCAAGCGCCATCCGGATGTGCAGTTCGTTCTGGTCGGCGCAGATGAGGTAAGCTACGGCAAACGCCCCCCAAAAGGCCAAACTTACCGTCAGCAAATGCTGGCCCAGTTGGATTTGGACCGCAGTCGCGTCCACTTCGTGGGCATGCTTCCCTACGAAGAATATCTGAAGGTGCTGCAGATATCCTCCTGCCATGTGTACCTTACATATCCCTTTGTGTTGTCTTGGTCTTTGATGGAATCCCTGTCCGCCGGATGCCTGGTGGTGGGGTCCCGGACGGCACCGGTGGAGGAAATGATCACCGATGGGGAGAATGGTCTTCTCGTGGATTTCTTCGACTCGCAGGCGATCGCGGCACGGGTCACCGAGGTTTTGGAGAATCAAGAAGGGCTCGCGCCGATCCGAGAGATGGCGCGGAAATTTATCCTCGACCAATATTCGTTGGATAAATGCCTACCCCAGCACCATACCCTGATTAATAATTTGGTGGCGGGGCACCGGCCAAAACCGGCACAACAATCGGGGAAGCCCGGCGTTCCAGTTTACGAACGGCCGAAGGCCAGAAAACCGCTATTTCCCCGCACGTTACCCAAATTTCGCGGATAGTTGATCTCTGATTTGAGAAGGTTATCGCGACGCGGTAACCGGCGTGCTGTTGTATTCAAAAAGAATGCGCCCGGTTTCCGGGGATTTGCATTGGAAAAAAAGATCGCGTTTGTCGGCGGGCCAGCTTTTGTGAACCGGGGAACTGGCCATCATCATGCCCGCGATAATCGGCGCCACATTTTTGCATTGTTCCACCGAGGCAAACTCGGCTTCGGGAACCGCGTAATTGCAAACGCTGCCGGAACAGATAACGAGATACGCTAGGACTTTCGTGACCACAATAACCACACTCCTTACGTTGTTACTTCCTCCACGACCTCAATAATGTTTCAAATTTATTACTATTTTATATACGGAATATGACGTCACCCTTCAAGAAAATCCACTATCAAGATTTAGTGATGCAGCTTTTACCCTGATATTCCATATACTTAGGCTCAACCGACGGCGATTGGCATCACCCAGTAAAAAAGTCGGCTTTAAACGGTGGGAAAACCGAAGAAGTCACGGTTGAAAGGTCAAAATTTACCGGCATTGCCGGTAAACAGACCAAAAACGCAGTGAATGCCTGTTTATTGGGACTCGCCGCGAAATCCGGCGGCGACAACGTAGGTCTCCGGCGATTCCTTGCGGCTGGCCGGAGGCTTGATATGGCGAACGGTTTGGAAATCCCGCTTCATATCCCGTAATAGATTCCCTTCTGTTCCGCCTTGGAACACCTTGGCGATAAACACCCCGCCAGGGCTCAGCACTTCCCGCGCGAATTCCAAGGCAGTCTCGCAAAGGGCAATGATTCGGAGATGGTCGGTTTGCGCATGCCCCGTCACCGGCGCCGCCATATCGCTTAACACCACATCCGCTGGCCCGTCGAGGGCGGCTTTCAGCTTTTCCGGTGCGTCATCGGCCATGAAATCCTGATGCAGTACCGTGACCCCGGCGAGCGGATCCATGGGGTTGATGTCCAACGCCACCACCTTGCCGTTTGACCCCACTTTCGCCGCCGCCACCTGAGACCAACCGCCAGGGGCCGCGCCCAGGTCCACGACCCGTGCGCCCGTGGTCAGCACATGCAGTTTTTCATCAATTTCCAACAACTTAAAGGCCGCGCGAGAGCGATACCCCTGGCGTTTCGCCTCCTGCACATAAGGATCGTTTAATTGCCGCTGTAGCCAGCGGGTCGAAGAGAGTTTGCGGCCCTTCGCGGATTTAACCCGCACCGCCGCCGTCCGCCGTCCGCGCATGGTCATTCCGCCGCTTGTGCCCGGCGGTCCAACGCCATGAGTTCCAACAAAGCGCCTTCACGGATGCCACGGTCGGCCACCGTCATGCGCCCCAGGGGCCAAAAATCGCAGATGGCTTTCATAATTGCACAGCCGACACCCACCATGCCGACCCGCTCCACGCCGATCGCGGGATGCTCCGCCCGCTGTGCCTTACTCATCCGCATCAAGCGTCCGCCGATCAAATCCGCATGATCGAAAGATAATTTCAGCCCATCCACCCGTCGGCGGTCGTAGCGATTAAGGCCGAGGGAAAGCGCGCCCAGGGTGGTCACCGTGCCTGAGGTGCCGATCATTTGCGACCCGCCGCGTTGGATCGTGCGCATAATATCGTTGCGCGCATCAAAGGGCCGCAATTGGACTTCCACCCGCGCCACGATGGTTTGCAAATTTTCGTCACTCAAATGGCCATCGCCAAATTCTTCCGCCAGGCTCACCACCCCCATGTCGAGGGAGATCATGTCGATAATCTGCACGTCGCCCTGGCAATTGGTTTCGATCCAGGCAACCTCGGTACTGCCGCCACCAATATCCAACAGCAAGGCCCGTTCCGCCCGTCGGCTTACCAAGGGCACGCAGCCCATCAGGGTCAAGCGCGCTTCTTCCTTGGCCGAGATAACCTCCAGGTCCAAACCGGTTTCGGCCCGTACCCGCTCCAGGAATTTGGGGCTGTTTCCAGCCAAGCGGCAGGCCGCCGTGGCCACGCTGCGTGAGCGCAGCACCCCATGGGCCTCCATCTTTTGCGCGCAGATGGTCAGGGCATCAAGGGTGCGGAGCATGGCATCTTCGCAGAGTTTGCCGCTGCAAGCGACCGCCTCTCCCAGCCGAACGATGCGGGAAAAGGACCCCAGAACTCGCAATCCCCTGCCCCGCGGCTTGGCGATCAGCATGCGGCAATTATGAGTGCCAAGATCGATAGCGGCATAGGCGGGGGAAGGATGATTTCGAGGCGTGTCTTGATCACATCCGGCGCCTGCCGCTGTTTCTATAGCTTGCCGCTGCAATTCCACGCTGAGGGGTCCGAGAGTTATTATAGATTTCTTAATATACCCTAGAGGCCCCATCTGGGGAAGCTTCCTCAAAGACCATGTTTTTTACTTTCGGTCCTTCGGCATTTGCGCTATCTAAAGCGCCCTTCAGGAATGGGGTGTAGCCAAGTGGTCAAGGCAACGGGTTCTGACTCCGTGATCGTAGGTTCGACTCCTACCACCCCAGCCAATCCATCTCCTGACGATTGCTTCCCCGCAGCCTATTTGTTCCTCGGTGGGTCGGGAAATTTGAAGACAAACACATAAATCCCCACGGAAACAAACAGCAAGCTGAACAGCGCGATACCGCCAACCACGAGTGGGATCGCCCACAATATCCAAAAATCATCAATCCAGACTAATCCGCCGAGTTCCGGGTGAAACAGCAGGTTTACGGGCGTCCCCGGCGTGTAGGGGCTGACATCATACAGGTCAGAAGCGAATTCCACATTGTCGGGGCCTGTTCCATCGAACTGCACGGGTTGGGTGTAGCTGTCGCCCAGAGGGCCTTTAAAGGTCACATAGATGATCGGCCATTCGTCTTCTTCCACATGATCGATGGTCCCTTGGATCTTGATCGCGCCGGAAACCGCCGTCCAGGATTCCAGGCCAACTATCACGGCGGGCAAGGCGAACAAGGCCGGGATCAATAAAAGCAAAAAGGGTAGATACCGCATTGTCAGAGAGCCCCAGGGTTTTGGATTCCCGCTAATTTTGAGCCTGATATCGTAAATCCTTAACGGAATTCTGAGTATAGTTCAGTCTTATGCCGAAGAGAAACAACAGTGCGCGGGAGGGAGATGATGGCGCCCACAAAAGACGATGATACCAACATGGATTGGCTGGAAGCGGAACTCGCCGATACCCTCGATGAGGATTACGAGCTGGAGATCTCCGAACCCGCGCTCTCCATGGAAATCCGCAAAATCTACCGCAAGGTGCATCCGGAAACCATTGATCGAAAAGTTTACCTGCGCGAGCTCCTGCGGTTGCAATCCGAACTGATCAAGCTGCAAGATTGGGTCGCCCACAAAAAGGAAAAGATCGTTGTTCTGTTCGAGGGACGGGATTCGGCGGGCAAGGGCGGTGTCATCAAACGGATCACGCAGCGCTTGAACCCACGCATCTGCCGTGTCGTGGCCCTGCCCGCCCCCGGCGAGCGGGAAAAATCCCAATGGTATTTCCAGCGTTATGTGCCGCATCTGCCCGCAGGCGGCGAGATCGTGTTGTTCGACCGCTCTTGGTACAATCGGGCTGGGGTGGAACGGGTGATGGAGTTCGCTTCTCCGGAAGAAGTAGAGGAATTCCTCCGCGACGTCCCGGAATTTGAACGGGCCCTGGCGCGGGCGGGTATCCGGGTGATTAAATATTGGTTCTCCATCACCGATGAAGAACAGCAACTGCGCTTTTTGATGCGTATTCACGATCCCCTGAAGCAATGGAAGCTGAGCCCCATGGACCTGCAATCCCGCGTCCGTTGGGAGGCCTACACCCGCGCCAAGGAGGAGATGTTCGCCCGCACCAATATCGCGGAGGCACCCTGGTATATCGTGGAAGGCAATGACAAGAAGCGGGCCCGGCTGAACTGCATCGACCATCTGTTGAACCTGATCCCTTACGAGCCGGTCCCCCATGAGGATGTTTCCCTGCCGGAGCGGGTGTTCAATCCGAACTATGAGCGCAAGGTCTTGCCGACCGAACTCTACGTACCGAGCAAATACTGACGGTAAATGAAGAGGGCGGGCCCCATCCGGGAACCCGCCCTTTTT
>JBMYUJ010000048.1:0-25211 GCA_049605255.1 Magnetospiraceae bacterium | reverse complement strand
TAAAAGTGCGGGGGCGGGAATATCTACGCATTATTTACGGCCCCGATTACGATGCGCCGCGCCATCTGGAGCGGCTCAAGAACCGGGGCTTGGGTCGCAAACGATCTTTGGCCTCGCGGGAATTCGCTTTGGGCCTGGAGGCGCTCAATCGCTTTGTTGCCAAGGCGCCGCTGGCCGCCGTGCATGAATGCGTGTTCGGCGTGCTGGCGTTGGAGACCGAGCCGGTGGATCCGCGTTTGTAAGACGGGAGACACAATATTCACATAATTAATCTTGATTTGGCCTCGTTGGTTCCAATCGGCAAGTCAATTAATACACGCCAATTACTCCAAATTATTGTTGTTATTTTTCTAGGAGATTTTCTCATGAAGGTTTCAGACGTACGTGGTCTACGATGGGCGGCTGTCCGTCGATTGGTTTTTGTGCTGATGTTGGTGGCCTTTGCCGGGCTCTCCGGTTCCGCCACCGCTACCGAGATCAGCGCGCCCGACGGCGTTGCCCTGGGAGGTTTTGATGCTGTCACCTATTTCAACGGGTCCGAACCGGAGATGGGTGACGCGAAATTTTCAGCGCAATACAAGGGCGCCACGTTCCATTTCGCGAGCGCCGAGATTCGCGACAAGTTTCTGGCAGCGCCGACTGCTTTTGCCCCTCAATATGGCGGCTATTGCGCCTTCGCCACTGCCATGGCCCGCAAGATCGATGCGGATCCGCAGGCATATCGCGTCGTTAACGGCAAGCTTTATCTCAACGCCGATAGCAGTACCCAGGATCGTTGGATCGCGAATATGGAAGGTTTTATTCGCGGCGCCGACCATAATTGGCCGATCATTAAGGGCATCCCCGACGCTGACTTGGCGCAAGCCGCGCCCGAAGGCATTAGCCTCGGTCCCATCGAATAGTCAGGAACGCCGTGAACCTAACACCCCCGTTGTCGGCATCCGTCGACGGCGGGGGTTTGTTTTTGTATGATGTGCGAATAGGTCACGGGGAGGGAAGCCATGTCCGCAAAAGCCGCAATCGCTTCAAAGCACGTCATCGGCATGATCAGCGCTGTTTCTTTCGGCTTTTTGACGCTGTCGGCCGAAGCCGAAGAGATGGGCTCTGGCATTGGCTCCGGCCCCGGGTTCGAGGTCATGGCCCGCGTGTCGCCTGCCGAGGCGGGCGAAGAACCCAGCGTTTTCGCCGGTTTCGATATCGTGTATGTGGATGTGTTGCTGCGTAACGGCCCGGATGGAAAGCTGATGGCGCCCCCGGCGATGTCGGCGGTGATGTTGGAAAGCGACGCGGGTCTTTTGTATCTGTCCGAGCCCAACCAACCCGGGAATGTGCGCGATTATATCTCTATCTCCCCGGGGGAAAGCTTCAAGACCAGCCTCGTGTTTGCCATTCCCCATGCGGTTCCATCCGTGTCGGTACGCATCGCCACCGATGCCGGAAAGGTTGCCGTGCCGCTCTCCTTGGATTGGAGTGCCCAGCCCCCGGCCCATGAGGGTCTACCCGGCAATGCCCCGGAAGTGGCCGTTGTCTCGCCCGAACCGGTGACCGCCAGCCCCCCACCGCCCAGCCCGGCGCCCATTCCCGAGGCTCGCCCGGCGCCTGGCAACGCGCGTCCGGTTCCAGGACAGCAGATGGCTGTGGCGCCCCGTCCGGCTCCAGCCGCAACTGCCCGGCCCGCACCGGGCGCCAACCGGCCCGCGCCGACCGCGGCGGCCCGCCCGGCCCCCGCCATTCAGGCGCGCCCCGCGCCTGCGATCCAGGCCCGGCCCGCACCCGCAGCCCAAGCCCGGCCCGTTCCTGCGCCGGCTGCTCCCGCGCCGGTTCCTGCCGTACCCACGCCGCAGCCAACGCTGCCCACGGCCATCGTGCCCAAGGCCGATATCGTGGGAACTGCCAAGGTGATCGATACCGGAACCTTGGAAATGGCCGGGCGGCGCATTCGCCTCTATGGTGTCAGCGGTGTTGGCAACCCCTATGCGCAACAGCTCGCGGGCTATATCGGCAACAACGAAATCTTGTGTGACCGCCGGGTCGACCGTACCTTTAAATGCATCATGGGCGGCTACGACTTGTCGGAAGTGGTCTTGTTGAACGGCGCTGGGAAGGCAAATGTGGGCGCGACCCAGAACCTGAAAAATGCCGAATCCTCGGCACGGCAGCAAAAGAAGGGGGTTTGGCAGTAACGCGGCTGAATAGATGTTTTTGCTTATTTTTGGATTAAGGATTTCTTCACGGTAACCGGTCATAACTCCAATGATGGCGCGGGGTGACTCGAAAGAAGATCAATCCGGCGTCCAGGGTGGAGCGATTAGTAAAAAAGGGGGCGACCATGCCATCCTCCCAATTGGATCAGGATGTCGCCATGGCGGAAGCACCGGCGGAGTTGGCCTGTTACAAACATCTGGAGTGCCGCATCGCCGATATTGAAGCCCTCGCCACTGTGTTGGGCGAAGCGGTGGAAGAACTGCGGCAGCCGGCCGGTGCGCAAGATCAGATCAACGCGCTGCGGCGCCTCGCCGATGACATGAGCCGACGATCGGCGCTTCTGCGTGAGGCCTTCGAGATTACGGTAGATCAGTACCGTCATTAAAAATCACAATTTTTCACGTTTTCTTCGCAGCCAAATGACTGGACGCGCGGGCCGCTGGGCGGCAGTATCCACGCTCTTTCCCGCTGTTAGGAATTGGCCGTCTCCATGTCTTCTCATCCCCACCCGCTTCATCCCGAAATCCTGCGCGAATATGACATTCGCGGCATTGTCGGCGACAGCCTGACCGTAGCCGACGTGACCGCCATCGGCAGCGCCTTCGGCACCATCGCGCGGGGCAAAGGCGCGGCGACGGTGGCGGTGGGCTATGACGGGCGGTTATCGTCGCCTGGATTGGCGGATGCCCTGGCCGAGGGGTTGGCGTCCACGGGCATGAATGTGATCCGTATCGGTGTCGGCCCGACGCCCATGTTGTATTTTGCCACCTATCATCTGCCCGCCGATGCGGGGATCATGATCACCGGGTCCCATAACCCGCCGGACTATAACGGTTTGAAGATGATGTTGAAGGGGAAGCCGTTCTTCGCCGATGCCATCCAAGACCTAGGCCGCATCGCTGCGGCGGGAGATTTCGCCACAGGCGAGGGACAGATCACCGAGACCGATATCTTCGGCGATTATATTGATCGCTTGGTGCAGGATTTCAAACCCGGCGGGAAGGCACTCTCGGTGGTCTGGGATGCGGGCAATGGCGCGGCGGGCCCCGCCATGGCGGCTCTGGCGGCAAAATTACCCGGCACCCATCATCTATTGTTCAAGGAGATCGATGGGAACTTCCCCAACCATCACCCGGACCCGACGGTCGAAAAGAATCTTATTCAGTTGAAGGAGGCCGTGGCCGCGAAAGGCTGCGATTTGGGCATCGCTTTCGATGGCGACGGCGACCGCATTGGCGTGATCGATGGGCAGGGCCGTGTCTTGTGGGGGGATCAGTTCTTGGTCGCCCTGGCCCAGGATGTGATTGCCACACAGCCGGGCGCCACGATCATCGCCGATGTAAAGGCGAGCCAGACCCTGTTCGATGAAATCTCCCGCATGGGTGGCACGCCGCTGATGTTCAAGACCGGGCATTCCTTGATCAAAACTAAGATGGCGGAAACCGGCGCGCCACTGGCCGGGGAAATGAGCGGCCATGTGTTTTTCGCCGATAAGTACCATGGTTATGACGATGCGCTTTATGCCGCCGTTCGGTTGCTGTCGGTCCTGGCCCATTCCGACCGCAGCCTGGCGGACTGGCGGGATGCGCTGCCCGCCATGGTGAACACGCCGGAACTGCGCATCGATTGCGCGGAGGACAAAAAATTCGCGGCCATCCAAACCGTGAAAGACCGGTTGGCGGGTGGTGCCGACGGGGAGGTGATTACCGTAGATGGCGTTCGTGTGGTCACGCCCGATGGCTGGTGGCTGCTGCGGGCCTCCAACACCCAGGCCGTGCTGGTGGCGCGGGCGGAGGCCGCACATCGGGAAGGGCTGGACAGGCTCCTCGCGACCTTGGAAAATCACCTGAACGCGGCGGGCATCACCGAAATGCCATGGCACAATAAGGGAGCGTAAGACGATGGGGTCGATCTGGCCGGTTATTCTCTGTGGGGGATCGGGGACCCGGCTGTGGCCCCTGTCCCGGGAAAGCTATCCGAAGCAATTCCATCCGCTGATCGGCGACGATACGCTGTTTCAGACAACTCTCAAGCGGGCGGCGGGGGAAGGGTTTGAAAAACCAACCATCCTCACCAACGAGACCTTCCGCTTCCAGGTGGCGGAGCAATCCCGGGCCCTGTCGGTTGATATGCCGGAAATCATCCTGGAGCCTGTGGGCCGCAATACGGCGCCTGCCGCCACGGTGGCGGCCTTGCGGGTGGCGCAACAGGACCCGGAAGGCCTAGTGCTGCTGATGCCGTCCGATCATGTAATCCGCGATGTGCCCGCCTTTCTGGCTGCGGTTCAAAGAGGTCAGGCGGCGGCGCAGCAAGGGTCTATCGTTACCTTCGGAATCACGCCAACCGCGCCGGAAACCGGTTACGGCTACATCAAGGCCGGGGCCGAATTGGCCGATGGGGTCAAGGTGGCCGACAAGTTCGTGGAAAAGCCAGACTTAGCGACGGCGGAAACCATGCTGAAAGACGGCGGCTTTACCTGGAACAGCGGTATTTTCCTGTATGCCGCGAAAACCATGATCGAGGAAGTGGGGCGTCTGGCGCCTGATATGTTGGCCGCCTGCGAAAAGGCGCTGGCAGGGGCGCAAGCCGACCTGGACTTTCTGCGCTTGGATAAGGATTCTTTCGCCGCCAGCCCGTCCCAGTCGGTGGATTACGCGGTGATGGAACATACGGACCGCAAGGCCGTGGTCCCCACCAGTTGCGGGTGGAGCGATGTGGGGTCTTGGCAGGCCCTTTGGGATATCGCTGACCGGGATGACGCTGGCAATGTGGTCGATGGCGATTGCATCTTGCTGGAGACCGAGAACAGCCTGGTCAAAAGCCATCTGGGGCAGACCGTGGTGACCCTCGGCATGAAAGACGTTGTGGTTGTGTCGTCGGATGACGCCGTTTTGGTGGCGCCACGGGAACGGTCTCAGGATGTCAAAAAAATCGTCGCCGAACTGGGCGCGCGGGGCCGCAAGGAGCATCTCGCCAATACCTTCGAAAGCCGCCCCTGGGGCAGCTTCCATCAACTCAACCAAGGGGTGCGCCATCAGGTGAAGCGGATCACTGTGCGGCCCGGCGGGCGGCTCAGCCTACAGATGCACCATCACCGGGCGGAACATTGGATCGTGGTGCGCGGCACAGCCGAGGTCACCAAGGGCGAGGACACTTTCCTCTTGTTCGAAAATGAATCCGTGTATATCCCGCAAGGTACCAAGCACCGCCTGGCCAATACGGGCGTGATCGATCTGGACCTCATCGAGGTTCAGTCCGGCTCCTATCTGGGCGAGGATGATATCGTGCGCTTCGAGGATGTGTATAACCGGGACTCTTGAGGCGTTCCGGCGACCTACTTCCAACAACTGATTTTTGTGACGATGGCCGTGCCCGAGGTGCCGGTGGTATCGGTGGTGGGTGTGGCGACGTCGCCCTTTGCCGTGGGTGCCGCGTCTGTTTGCGCGTAAAAGCGATAGGCGGAGAGGGAGGAGATGGCGAGGCCCATCCCATCGATGCGTTTGCCGGTCTGGCGGTAAACCTCCGGCTTGTTGATGGTCGCTGTGACGATTCCCACCACATGCCCCACCCGATTCAGGATCGGCCCGCCGCTATTGCCGGGATACACATCCCCTTTGAACAGATATTGGCGCTGGTTGCGGGCCATTTCGATGAAATCCAGCTTGGTGACTTGCGGGGTGAGGGGCGCCAGGGTGCGCGTCGGATAGCCGGTCGCTTTCAGGTCCTCACCCCGTTCGCGAGGGCCCCGGGGATCAAACACCGCCCAAGCCTTGGGGGTAATCTCCGCTGATAATAAGGCCAGATCCATGGCGGAATGAGTGCTGGAAAGCGTGGCCGGGGCGCTGTTCCCACGTGTGTCTTCGACCGTGATGGTGGCGCAATCGTCCACCACATGGCGGTTGGTGGCAATATGCCCCTGGGCCGAAATGAAAAACCCAGACCCATGGCTGCGCAGCCGTTTGCCGCGCTTAATTGTCGCCAAGGGGTCTTTCTTGTGGGGGTTGAGCTTGATTCTGCCATCCGTGCCGCGTTCGATGCCGCCATCCTTCCAGGTGGGGGCGGGGGGCAGGCCTTTCACGTTATCGGCGGCCATGGCGCTGGAAACGGACATGACCAGAGACACAGACCCCAAAAGGGTCATTGCCAGGGCCACATTCCGTGCGCGCTGTTTCAAATAGAGGGGGTGGATCATGGCGCGCGTTTTTCCCGTTTTTGTTTCCCAAGGACTTGCGAACAAAACGCCCCCGGTTGACGTGTCGAATCGGGCTGAAAGCATGGCCCGTCAAAATTGAAAAAATCTTTACTGTGTCTTAAGTTAATCCCATTAACGTAATGCAGTATCCGATCTCTGCGGCGATTTTTTGGCAGGCTGCGGCGATGGGTGTAGGAGGGGGCTGCATGGCAGAGACCGAGGCAGAGACCGGGTCGACGGCCAGGAAAACCGAAAGCAAGGTCGCGACACTGGCGCGGGGTATCCTGCGCCTGCGTTGGCTGTGCATCGTCGTGTGTTTGGGCATCACCGTGGCGACCGGCACCGGATTGCAGTTTCTCAGCCTGGATACGGATAGCCGGGTTTATTTCGACAAGGATAATCCCGACCGCCTGGCCCTGGAGGCCTTGGAAGCCACTTACGCCAAGGATAGTAATATCCTGATCGTACTCGCCCCCAAAAGCGGCAATATCTACACCAAGGATGTTTTATCCGTCGTGGCGGAGTTGACGGAAAAGGCGTGGCAGACGCCGTTTTCGCGCCGGGTGGATTCCCTGACCAATTTCCAATATTCCCGCGCCGAGGGCGATGACCTGGTCATCAGCGATCTGGTGGAGGATGTGGACGCGCTCACCGAAGCGGATCTGGCCCAACTCCAAGAGATCGCCGCTTCCCGCATGGCGTTGTACCGCAAGATCGTTTCCGAGAAAGGCGATGTGACCGCCATTAACATCACGGTGCTGAATCCGGGTGAAAGTCTGGATGAAATCCCACAGATGGTGACCTTTGTACGGCAGATGGTGGCCGAGGTCGCAACAGCCCATCCGGAGATCGCATTTCACCTGACCGGCGGCGTGATGATCGACATGGCCTTTGCCGAGGCCTCCCAGGCGGATGGCCAGACCCTGGTGCCGATCATGATGGGGTTGATTATCCTGATCATTGCCGTGTCGTTGCGTAGCTTCTGGGGCGTGGCGACCACCGTGGTGGTGATCGTGATGTCGGTGGTGACCACCATGGGGGCGGTGGGCTGGTCCGGCTTGATCATCAATTCTTCCACCGCCGTGGCGCCGGTGATTATTACCACTTTGTCGGTGGCCCATAGCGTGCATTTGCTGGTGATCCAATTCCATAACATGCGCGAAGGCATGAGCAAACGCGAGGCGATCATCCGCTCCTTGGAAGTGAATATCTCTCCCATCGCGGTAACCAGCCTGACCACCGCCATCGGGTTCCTGACCTTCAATTTCAGTGAATCGCCGCCCTTGCGGGAGTTAGGCAACGCGGTCGCCGGGGGCGTGGTTTTCGCCTTTCTATATTCCATCCTGTTTTTGCCGTCGGTGATGGACCTACTGCCCGGCAAGAGAGCCTCGGGCGATAAAAAGCCGGGCAAGGCCATGGCCAAGCTCGGGGATTTCGTGGTCGCCAATGCGAAACCGCTGTTCTGGGGCAACCTGGTATTGCTGGCGGTGCTGGCCTTTGGTACCACGCGGATCGTTCTGGATGATGATTTCATCCGCTATTTCGATCATCGCTATCAGTTCCGGGTCGATGCGGATTTCACGCAGGAAAACCTGACCGGCCTTTATACCATCGAATTTTCCGTGCCCGCCGGGGAAGAGCAGGGGGTCACCCTGCCCGATTACCTGAAGAAGCTTGATGCCTTCGCCGATTGGTACCGGGCGCAAGAGCATGTGGTGCATGTTTCCACGGTCAGCGATATCATCAAGCGCCTGAACGAGAATATGAACGCGGATGATCCGTCCTTTTATGCGATCCCGGATGATCCGGATCTCGCGGCGCAATATCTGATGCTCTACGAACTTTCCATGCCCTATGGATTGGACCTGAACAGCCAGATCAACGTGGCCAAATCGGCGAGCCGCTTGACAGTGACCCTGACCCATGTCACCGCGCAGGATATCCTGGATCTGGTTGCCAGGGGCGAACAATGGCTGGCGGAGAATGCGCCGGAAATGGCCGCCAAGGGCACGGGCATGTCGGTGGCGGTCTCGCAGATTTCCGGACGCAATATCAAGTCCATGTTGGGGGGGACGCTGATTGCGCTGGTGCTGATTTCCGGCGTTTTGTGGGTGGTGTTGCGGAATTTCCGGATTGCGGTGGTCAGCCTCGCGCCCAATCTGATGCCGGCGACCATTGCTTTTGGCATCTGGGGCTTTTTGTTTTCCGAAGTGAATTTGGCGATCGCCGTGGTGGTCGCCATGACCCTGGGCATTGTGGTGGACGATACGGTACACTTCCTCAGCAAGTACCTGCGTGCACGGCGCCAATACGGGCGGGACCCGGAAGGTGCGGTGCGCTATGCGTTCGACACCGTGGGCACCTCCCTTTGGGTCACCACGGCGGCTTTGGTTGTGGGATTTGGCGTATTGGCCACATCCGGCTTTGCGGTGAACGGCGATATGGGCTTGCTAAGCACGATCACCATCGCGGTGGCGCTGGCGATCGATTTCCTGTTTTTGCCGCCGCTTTTGCTGATGTTGGACAAGAGGTCATGATGAAATCCAGTTTCTCCCTCGCCGCCCTTACGGTTCTCGTTTTCACCCCTGCCGTTGCGCTTGCCCAATCGCCGGAAGACAAAGGCTATCAGATCGCCAAAGCCGCCGAGGAGTCGGACGATGGCTATGGCGATTACACCGTCGATGGCACCATGATTTTGCGCAACAAGAGCGGGGCGGAGAGCAGCCGCTCCTTTAAATCCCTGAACCTGGAGATGTCCGGCGATGGGGATCGCGGCATCGTGTTTTTCCTGACCCCGAAATCGGTCAAGGGGACGGCCCTGCTGACCCACGGGCATAAGACGGAAAACGATGATCAATGGCTCTACCTGCCCGCCCTGAAACGGGTGAAACGGATCAGTTCATCGAGCAAGACCGGGTCTTTCGTGGGCAGTGAGTTTTCCTTCGAGGATTTGTCCAGCCCGGAACTGGCCAAATATACCTATAAATGGGTGGCGGACGACGCCTGCCCCGGCGCGGCGGACCAGACCTGCCATGTGGTGGAACGCTATCCGACGGACAAGGATTCCGGCTATTCCAAGCAAGTCGTCTGGATGGATAAGGACCATTACCGCGGCTACAAGGTGGATTATTTCGACCGCAAAGGCGCCCATCTGAAAACCATGACCGTGACCGGCTATCAGCAATTTGCCGGTAAGCATTGGCGGTCGGGCGAAATGGCCATGATCAATCATCAAACGGGCAAGAGCACCGTGATGCAATGGTCCAACTACCAATTCAAAACCGGGCTGTCGGAAAACGACTTCAAGTCCAGTCGGCTCGATACGCTGCGGTAACCGGAGAACCCTGATGCGCGCGTCCTTGTTGAGTACCTTGTTTCTGACGACTGCCCTGGCAGGCGGCGCGATGGCACAAGACGCGGACGATTTCTTCGGGGAATTGGAAATCGCCGGATACGCCAGCATCGACGCGCGCTATTTCATCAACGATCTGGAAGATTCGAGCCGGGATAACCAGCGCTTGCAGCCCTCTGTGGTGCTGCATCCGGAATTGCGGCTGCCCTTCAACAATGGCGATAGCGAAATCAATCTGGTGTTGCACGCCCGGTTGGATTCCTATGACAGTCGCCGCACCCATGCGGATGTGCGGGAAGCCAATATTCGCCATTTCGGCGATGATTACGATATCACGGTGGGTATCGGCAAAGTCTTCTGGGGGGTGACGGAATCCCACCATCTGGTGGATATCGTCAACCAAACCGATCTGATCGAACATCCCGATGGGGAAGACAAGCTTGGCCAGCCCATGATCAATATCAACCTGGTTCGGGACTTCGGCACGTTGGAGCTTTATGCCCTGATCGGCTATCGGGAGCGTACGTTTGCCAGTCGTGATGGTCGCCTGCGGGATTACCTGCCGACCCAGAATGGCCAACCGCAGTTCGAATTCCCCGATGACCGGCTGCCGGTGGATTTCGCTGCCCGGGGCTCCAAAACCATCGGTGATATGGATATCGGTATTTCCTATTTCCACGGTACCCAGCGCAACCCCCGCCTGCCCATCATTTTAGATCGGGATGGCCGGCCCGTGCGTCTCGCCTATTACGGCACCATCGATCAGGTGGGCCTGGATATGCAACTCACCCAGGATGCCTGGCTGTATAAGTTGGAAGCCATCTCCCGCTGGGGGGATGGGGATGACCGGATCACCGCCGCCGTGGGCGGGGTGGAATACACCGTCTTTGATGTGGGGGGCAGCGGCGCCGATCTCGGCCTGATCGCGGAGTATCTTTATGATGACCGGGGGCCGACGGCTTCGGCCACTCCCTATAACAACGATATTTTCGTCGGCGCCCGGCTGGGCCTGAACGATACCCAGGATACCTCCATGTTGGCCGGATTGTTCATGGATCAAAACCATGGGGGCTTTACCGCGACTTTGGAAGCAGAGCGCCGACTGACGGATTCCCTCAGCCTGGAGGGCAGTGCCGTATTTATCTTCAACACCCCCGCCGATGATGTGGTGGGTGGCCTGCGGCAAGATGACTTCGTTGAAATCCGGCTGATCTATTTTTTCTAGAAAACAGTCCTCGCGCGGCTTGAATCCCACCCCGGCCTGTGCTACTTCCCCTGCTTCCGATCAAACCCCCCGGGGCTGCCTGATAGCCGAGGTTGACGGTTTGGTTTAAGGACCCATAGCTCAGCTGGATAGAGTGCTTGACTACGAATCAAGAGGTCGGGAGTTCGAATCTTCCTGGGTCCGCCAATTCCTTCAGAACCTAAGCTGATTTGCGCCGAGGCCCGTGTCATGCGGGCGGTACGGCGTGCACCCGTTCAGAAATCGAAGAAAGTTCTTTCCAGGAAGACCACGCCGATAATGAAATCGATGGTGCCGGTGGGCCCGAGAAGCGGCAAACCGATCTCTTTGATCGAAAGTTTTCCGCGTCGTTTAAAACCATGCTCATCTCTGAAAACGTTGATTTCCTTGATCAGGATGTTTTCGGCCCTCGTGTCGACAACTTTTTGATAATGATCGATAATGCGTTGAACATCGGAGTGCTTGCTGAACTGATCCAGATATTTCCCCATGGGATTCTCGCCAATTTCTTCGCTTAATCCCGTGCCAAAATACCGGATACGGAATTTGCACCGCTCCTCGATGCGTTCCACCCCGATTAAAATCAAGTTGCGCGCAATTTTGTAGAGGTCCGGCAGGTGCACGTCTTCCCGGGGCACGATGCCGTTAACCTGCGGTTTCGATGCGAGATAGTCGCGTAGGATTGCGAATTCCTTGATACTTTCGATGTTAGCACCAACCATGAAGCCGCCTTTGAACCCGCCTGCTGTCAGGTCTTTTTTTGAACTCTTTAAGTGTAGATAGTGGGTGGCAAACGGAGAAGCAGCAAGGCGGTCCTCGCATAGGCCGGAATTTCCGTGCCGATTCTGCTATAATCGTGGGATGTCCGGTTGCAAATATACCGTCTATATCGACGACAACTTTCACTACATGGATGAAAGCCAGCGGTCCAACTCGGGTGTGTTCGCCACCTTCGAAGAAGCGGTCGCCAAGTGTAAACGCCTTGTGGAAGACGAGTTGGAAGACATGCGCCGCCAAGGGGTGGCGCCCGAAGAACTCTCGGCCACCTGGGCTTTATACGGCAGCGACCCGTTCATTGTGGGCGGGGACGAGCGATTTTCCGCGCGGGATTACGTGACGGAATATCTTGCCAAGAAGCTGGCGTAAAAACTCTCTACACGGAAGGCTGGGTTCAGCAATAGCGCTCCGGGCCCACCCATTGCGCGGCGGAATAGCGATCCCCATGGGCCCAGCCGATGGGGAGAGTTTTTTCGAGGGTCGCCAAATCCGCATCGGAGAGTTTCAGGTCGGCGCCGGCGGCCAGTTCCTCCAGATGTTCGACAGACCGGGTGCCGGGAATGGCGATGATATGGTTCCCTTGATGCAAGACCCAGGCGATGGCGAGAGTGGAGGCCTTTGTCCCCATTTCCTGGGCGAGGGCCCGGAAGCCATCGGTGGCGGCGATATTGCGGGCATGATGGGGCTGCATGAAGCGCGGATTGCCTTTGAGGAAATCCAATTCCTGACATTGATCGTAGCTGTTGGGGGTATCGGTCAACAGGCCGCGCCCCACCGGGCTGAAGGCGACAAGGGTGGCGCCCAGCGCTGCGGTGCGCTGCACCAGACCCATCTCCGGCGACCGGGTCGCGAGGGAGTATTCCGACTGCACCGCCCCTACGGGATGCAGGGCCGCCGCGACCTCCAGAGACGTCGGCGCAATTTCCGAATAGCCGAACTGTTTAATTTTGCCGGTCTTGACCAGATCGGCGAGGGTTTCGGTCACTTCTTCGATGGGGCGGTCCGCTTCCCGCCGATGCACATAGAACAGCTCGATTTGTTCCAGGCCGAGACGCTTCAGGGATTTGTCCAGTTCTGCGGTTAGATGTTCCTTGCTGTTATCGAACACCCGCTTGCCCTCCGGCGTGCGGGTGATGGCGGCCTTGGTGGCGATTTTGAACAGGCCCTCTTTTTGTTTGCCCTGTTGCGCCAGGAACGATCCGATCCGGTCTTCCGAGGTGCCCATGCCGTAAACGTTGGCGGTATCGATATTGTCGATGCCCAGGTCCAGCGCTTTAGCGAGGATCGCATGGGATTGTTCCGTATCCACGGGGCCATAAAAATTCGAAAAAGACATGGCGCCGATGCCCACCGCCGAAACCGTCACGCCTGTGTTTCCAAAAGGCCGTTGCTGCATGAGAAATTCCCGTCTGACTAAAGTGGATGAACGGCGCTTCGCCGCGTAAGACTGGCCCCGATCATAGTCAATGGGGCCCAACGGGAAAACCCGTTTTCCCGATCAAATGCGTAAGATTATCCAGGTTTTTTCACCGCCCGTTGGGCGAGCACGATGGCGACACCGCCCAAGGTGGCGATGGCGGCAATCGCAAGGCGCGTGGTAACCAGTTCTTGAAGAAAAAGGACGCCACCGAGGGCGGCGATGACGGGAACCGATAGCTGCACCGTGGCGGCGCGCCCCGCCGTCAAACCGGGCAGGGCCGCATACCAGATCACATAACCGATGCCGGAGGTGACCGCGCCGGAAGCGATGGCTAGCAAAATGCCGTTTACAGTGGCATCGAAGCTGCCAAGGAAAAGGACGCTGACCCCCAATACCAACGGCACGGACAAAATAAAATTCCGGGCGGTGGCGAGGAGGGGGTCGGCGGCGCCGCGCCCTAAAAGAGAATACACACCCCAGGCAATTCCGGCGCCCGCCATCAGCACCGCCCCAAGGGGATCGGGCGCCGTCAGGCCGGGGGAAACCAGATAGACGAGGCCACCCGCGGCCAGGGCCAGCCCGGCCCAGGAAACGGGCGAGAACCGTTCGCCCCCTTTCAACGCCACCAGAAACATGGTGAGTTGCACCGCGCCGAACAGGATCAGCGCGCCGGTGCCCGCCGCCAGGGATAGATAGGCGAAGGAAAAAAAGGTCATGTAGATGAACAGCATAAGGGGCGAGCGCCAATCGGGTTTTTTGGGCAGGAGCTTTTCCGACGGTGTTTTCACCAACAGGATAATGCTGAGCATGATTGCGCCCGAGACCATGCGCACCGTGGAAAACGTGGCGGCATCCAGCAGCCCCTGTCCCAGTGCCAACCGGGTCAACAGGGAATTGGCCGCAAAGGCGATCATGGCTAACGCCGTCAGGAGTATGATCTTCGGCACGAAGCAGTGCCCCCAGTTTGTTTTTCTGTCTGTCAGGTTTGCCAGTGTAAGTAAAGCTTTACAGTTTTGGCGCCGCGCGTCGTTGGTTTGGCGCGGCTTTTCCGGTCTAAAACGTCAATTTCGGTCGCTTCACGGCGCCGCATGCCGCCGCAAATTTCGCTGCGGTGTTGCGCCCGTTTTTCCCGAGGCCGAACCGGCGACGATGCCAGAAGAACGGAGCCGTATTGTATATAACTAATTGTAATTTATCAATTATTTTGACTGAAGCTTGCCTAGGGGGGGAGTCGGCTTAGCGCCTGCGTAGGCGGCAAATTTACCCCAAATGGGGTAAATTCTTTTCCCATTTGACCGAGCGGGTTCAACGGCCGATTGGTGGTGTGGGATACGGCCTAACGCGCTGAATCACCTGAAACTTACCCTATTTGAGGGAGTCGAGAAGCTTGGCACCCGCCCAGCGGAAAGCCGCATTTTCAGGGTGATTCCTGCAACCTATAATGCCTCCTATGGAGGGAACCGACGATAACCCATTGAAATACCGCATGGAATAAACTTGGCATGGGCTTTGCTTTTGACGGTGCAGTCATCAATCGACCTGCTGTTCAAGGGGCTTGTCATGTTGCAGAAGGTTTTTTCCGCGATGTTTGTTTGGGCGCTGCTATTTGGTGGTGCGCCCGCGCAGGCCGCTCTTGTTTATGACTATGTGGGCCAATGGTACGTGGGGGATGGTCCCGCCTGGAACACCCGGCCGGAGGTGCTGAATGCCCAGGAAACAGCGGCTTTACTCTTCGGCGGAAGTGCGGCGGATTACGCTATTTCCACGATCTCCGACCAGCCCGAAGACATCAACTTTATGGCCTTCGTGGATGGGTTCAACGATTCCCAGTATCTCACCACGCCGGTGGCGCAGGATTTTTCCCTCGATCTGGGCGACGCCGGTTTTGGGTTCACGCCGCGGCTTGGCGCCGACTACTCCGCCTTCGTATTGCGCCATAGCTGCAACAACCGGATCGGCCATCCCGAACAAGCCTGTCTGAATAACCCCATCGGGCTGAACTATGCGTTTCGTCTTTCTGATGTGTTGCCCGCGCAGGCGTTGGCGGTTCCCGTGCGGGTGCCCGAACCCGCGACCTTGGCCCTGTTCGGTTTCGGCTTGGCGGGCATGGGGATTGCCGCCCGGCGCATCGCGAAAAAGGTTTAATAGAGTGCAAGCGGGTGGCGGCGCGGGTCCGCCACCCTTTCACACGGTCCTATTTGATGGCGTTCAGGCCGGGGATTTTGCCCAGAGGGCTGTCGCACAAACCGCCATCCACCAGTAAATTCTGGCCGGTCACATAGCCGCCGGAGGCGAGCCCCAGGAAAACGATCGCCTCGGCGATGTCTTCCGGCCGACCGATACGATTCAAGGGCACCATTTCCGTGCGGGCGGCCAAAACTTCCGGGATGGCGTAAACTTTCTCCGTCAGCGGCGTATGCACCATGCCGGGGGAAACCGCATTTACCCGGATCCCATCGGGGGCCCATTCCTGCGCGAGATTTCGAACCAGGGAAATCAACGCCGCTTTGGCCGGGGAATAGGCCGCCTGACCCAAATGGGCGCCGATACCGGACATGGAGGCCACGGCCACGATGGCGCCTGCCGCCGAGTCCTTTAGAGGGGCATAGAGGGCCTGCGCCAACACCAGGGTGGCGCGGACATTGAGATTAAACTGATGATCCCAGGTTTCCATGGAGAGTTCGGCGAGCGGCCCGGGCGAAACACCCCCCGCATTGGATACCAGCAAATCCATGCCACCACAAAAATCAGCGGCGTCTGCCGCCATGCGCTGGGCGTCTGCCACATCCGCAATGTCCCCGGTCAGAAACAGGGTTTCCGCGCCGAGATCAGCAAGGTCATCCAACAATTTCTGTGGCGCCGGCTTCCGGCCCGAAGCCGCCATGGCAATTTTAAGAGGATCGTTGTTCGCGGCGGCGCGTTTTGCGAGCAGGCGGCAGGTCGCCCCGCCGATGCCCTCACTGGCACCGGTCAAAAATACTTTCATTCAAGAATCTCCCAAAAAGACATTACTCCCATTCTCGCACGATAGCGGCGGCAAGATACATAGACAGAAGCGAGAACAACTTGGACAATACCAAATTCTGTTACAGTCGGTTCGACGGCGATGCCCGGGCATTTTCAGAGAAAGTGTTTGCGGTTTCGCGGTTCGAAAATGCGTTAGTCGAAATCGCCAAGAGATTCGTGCTGGCGTTCGATCCGCTCCAGATGAGCCCTCCCGCGACGGCCAGCCCGGTGCAGGGCGTGGATGGCCAGATAGCGCGCAATGCTGAGGGCGCTGGCACAGCTATCAAGCACATAGCTGCTTTCGGTTTCACAGGTGATGGTCCAGCGGGCATGGGCGGGGAGGCCACGCGCCGTGGGATCGGTAATCAACAAGATCGGGACCTCGCGATCCCGAACTGCCGCTAACATTTTTTCCAACTGTGCCGGGCGGCGGCGCAGGGCGAAGGCGATGAACAGATCGTTTGGGGTCAGATCGCCGATATATTCGCCATGGGTTTCGCCTGGGCCTTGCACCATGTAGGCATCGCCCCGGAACTGCAGAAGTTGCCAGCGCAGATAGGTGGCGAGGAACTGACTGTTGCGATACCCGGCCAGGAAGATGCGCCGGGCGCCGACGATTTGCCCGACGATCTCTTCCAATTCCTCGGGGTTGAGGGCGCGCAAGGTGCTTTTCAACAAATGGAATTCGTCGTCGATATAATCGCTCAGGCCCCCAAAAACGGTCCCTTGGCGGCGATCCATGTAAAGGGGGGACCCCCAATTGCGGGTATCCCGTGCCAGGACGCGGGCTTCATCGAAACTGTTAAAACCGAGGCGGCGAAACAGCCGCGTGCCCGCCGCCTTCGAAACACCGGCCCGCGCGGTCAATTCGGTCGCCGTGTAGGCGCTTAAATTTCCCGGGGCCTCCAATATCACATCGGCCAACTTGCGCTCCGACTCGGGCAGGGAGTCGTAGTGATCGTGTATCCGAGTTTCGATGGATTTGATCCGTCGCGTCGGCATGCAGGGGACCTGTTGCGTTGAAATACCAAGGCTTGTTACAGATGTTTCATTTCATGTTGACATCCTGATACACCATTTTCAATATGGTTTTATCGGCACACGCCGATCGGCAAGGAGGCCGACTGAATGGATGCCCACGCGCAGACCGCGCTTCGATGGAGCCGGAAATTGAACTGGTTCGTCGAGCGATTTTGTGTCGCTCTCATGGTGTTGCTGGTATTGGATGTGTGGCTTGGGGTGCTGGTGCGTTATGTGTTGCCCCTGGATTGGACCTTTACCGAAGAACTCGCCCGCTACCTGATGATCTGGATGGCATTGATCGCGGTTTCCAGCGGCATTTCCCACCGGGAACATATCGGTGTTTTGGTGATCTTCGAGCGCTTTCCCCTACCCATGCGGCGCTGGCTCGCGGTGCTGTTCGATCTGATTGCCTTTGGCTTTTTCGCGGTCATTTTCTTCTACGGTTTGGGCTTCGTGGATCGCGGCTTTTCCCGCTACACCATGATCGCCGAAATCCCCAAGGGGTGGCCCTTTATCGGCGTGCCGCTGGCGGCCGGGTTGGCCTGTATTCAACTCGCCCTGGTCGCGGTGCATGATTTCTTTTCTGGCGACGGTGTTTCCGCCGCGGATCGGGTGGAGATTTAGCCAGTGATCCTTGTTGCCGTTACCTTCTTCGGTCTCTTGGCCCTGGGCATGCCGGTGGGTTTTGTGTTGGGCATCGCGGGGATGGTGGGCATCATGGATATGGGCGGGGGCAAGTTCCTGTCCATGGCGCCCGATCGGATGTTTGCCGGGCTCGATCTGTTTCCCTTCCTCGCCATGCCGTTTTTTATCCTGGCAGGCGAGATCATGAACAAATCCGGCATCACCACCAATCTGGTGAAATTCGCCGATGCGCTCGTGGGCTGGCTCCGTGGCGGGATGGCCCATTCCAACATGGTCGCCTCCGTGATGTTCGCGGGCCTGACCGGCGCCGCCACCGCCGATGCGGCGGCGTTCGGCAATACCCTCGTGCCCGCCATGGTGAAGCAGGGCTATTCAAAGCCTTTCGCCTGCGCGGTAACGGCGGCGGGCTCCATCATCGGGCCGACCATTCCGCCTTCCACCTTGGCGGTGATTTATGGGTCCTTGATGGGGGTCTCCATCGCGGGTTTGTTCGCGGCGGGTATCCTGCCGGGCTTGTTGATTTGCCTGATCTGTATGTGCGTGATCGCGGCCCTGGGCAAAAAGCTAAATTTGCCGAAATCCAGCGAACGGCCCAGCCTGATCCGGATTTTGCGCTCGTTTTGGCAGAGCATTTTGGCGCTGATCTTGCCGGTATTTATCCTAGGCTCAATCCTGTTTGGCATCGCCACGCCGACCGAGGCCGCCGCCATCGCCGTGGCCTATGCGCTGTTTGTGGGCAAGGTGATCTATAACGGGTTCACCCTGAACGACCTCTACCACATGTTGGTCAGGACCACGCGGATTACCGGGGTGATCTTCCTGATCATCGCGTCCGCCTCGATCCTGGGCTGGTGGCTGACGTTTAATCAGATCCCACAAGCCATTGCCGAAGCCTTTCTCGCCTTTTCCGACGATCCGAAAGTGATCATCGGCATGATCGTGGCTTTGTTACTTTTCATCGGCTTGTTTATGGATATCAATGCCACCTTGATTATCCTGGCGCCGGTGTTGGCGCCGCTGACGCTGGAGATCGGCATGAACCCGGTGCATGCGGGGATCATGATCATCCTGGCGCTGAACATCTCGCTCATGACACCCCCGGTGGGCGCCTGCCTGTTTGTGCTGGCCTCGGTCACTAAGGAGAAAATCGAAAACATCACCAAGTCGCTCTGGCCGTTTTTGCTGGCGGAGTTTCTGGTGCTGCTGCTGGTCGCCTTCTGGGAGGACATGACGTTGTTCCTGCCCCGATTGCTCGGCTTCTAGCGGATGGGTTTATTTTTAAAGATCACAAAAAACGAAGGAGTGATGCTGATGACACTGATGAAACCGTTGAAATCCATGGTCCTGGGCGCCGCTGCGGCGGGCCTGTTGGCGGGCGGCGCGCAAGCGGCGGACGTAACGATCCGGATCGGTCACCTGAACCCGGCAGACCCCACGGAAAGCCATTCTGGCGCCATGACCGCGGTTTTCAAATCCTTGGTTGAAACCGCCAGTGGCGGCGAAATCGAGGTGCAACTGTTCCCCAACGGGCAGCTTGGCAAGGATAACGAGGTCATCCAGCAGGTGCGCGATGGCATCGTTGAATCCTGCATTTCCTCCGCCGGTGGCGTGGCCCAGCATTATCCGTTGGTCGGCGTGTTCGACATTCCCTTTGCCTTCCCGAATATCTATGTCTCCGACAAGGTGATGTCCCTCGACAGCGATTTCGGTAAGAAATTCGCCGCCGATATGGAAGCCAAAACCGGCCTGAAGGCCCTCGCCATGATCGATAGCGGTGGCTTCTTCGCCTTCTCCAACTCCAAGCGGCCGATCAAAACAGTGGACGACATGGAAGGCCTGCGGATCCGCACCATGACCCTGCCGACCCACCAGGCGATGATCAATTCCCTGGGTGGTCAGGCGACTCCGCTGCCCTGGGCAGAAGTGTATACCGCGCTGCAAACCGGTGTTGCGGACGGTCAGATGAACCCTATTCCGATTATCGCCTTCGCCAAGTTTGATGAAGTACAAAAATACCTGTCCATCACCAACCATGTGATCACACCCTATGTGTGGTTCATGAACAAGGAGTTCTTCGACGGCCTGAAGCCGGAGCATCAAAAGATCGTCTCCTGGGCGGCCGAAGTAGCGGCGGAAGCGGGCCGGGGCACCTCACGGATCATCGAAGCCTCCAACAAGGGCCTGCCGAAGTTGGCCGAAAAGATGGAAGTGAACGCCGTAAGCCCGGCTGAGATGGCGAAGTTTGCTGCCAAAGCCCAACCGGCGGTGCGTGCTCTCATTGAGGAGAAATATGGCGCCGAAGGCGTCGACATGCTGGAAGCCATGTTGGCCGACATCGACAAATACAAATAAAACACAATAACGAAACCGAAGCCGGGAAGGGCCTTTCGAGGCAATTCCCGGTATCGGCGACAACAGGTTTAATTGTTTATGGTGCAGGTCTCCCTTCACCGGTTCCTCGCGAATGCCGCCGCCCAGCCCACTTGCAACACGTTTCCCTTCGCTGGCGATGGGCTCGATGTGGTGCGCCGGGTCATTCAGGCTTGGCCGGGATATGCGCCGACGCCGTTGCGATCACTCGCAGAATTGGCGCGGGATTTGGAACTAGGGTCTATCCATTTCAAAGATGAAGGCCGCCGTTTTGGCCTGGGCAGCTTCAAGCCCTTGGGCGGCGCCTTCGCCGTGCATCAATTTTTGGCGCGGATGGTTACCCAGAAAACCGGCGACCCCGACCCGGATTTACTGTCCGGCAACTACGCAGATATCGTTTCTACCTATACCGTGACTGCCGCCACGGACGGCAACCATGGCCGGGCCGTGGCTTGGGGTGCAAAGCTCTTTGGCTGCCAGTGCGTTATCTATATCAATGCGGCCGCCACCCAAGGGCGGGCGGATGCCATAGCGTCCCAAGGAGCCGAGGTACGCCGCGTGGATGGCTCATATGATGCCGCGGTCCGCATCGCTGCCGCGGCGGGCGAACAAAACGGCTGGCAGACCATAGCCGATACCAGCGATGGCCGCAGTCTGGAGGCACCGCGGGATGTGACCCAGGGCTACATGCTGATGGCCGATGAAGCCCTGGCGCAATGGCCGGAGGCGGTGCCGCCCACGCATACCTTTTTGCAAGCCGGGGTGGGTGGCATGGCGGCGGCCAGTTGCGCGCGCTTGTGCATGGCCTTTGAAGACTACAAACCGAAAACCATCATTGTCGAACCCGATCAGGCGGCCTGCTGGTATGCCAGTTTGGACGCGGGCAAACCTGTGGCCGTGACGGGGGATATTGACTCAGAGATGGCCGGGTTGGCCTGCGGTGAGGTCTCCCACATCGCTTGGGGCGTTTTGTACCGGGGGGCGGATTTTGCCGTCACCGTAGATGATGCCGCCGTGCCGGAAGTGATGCGGTATCTGGCCCAATCCGGCCAGGATGATCGCCCCATCGTCGCGGGGGAATCCGGCATCGCTGGCTTGGCGGGGCTCATTGCCACCGCCACCGACGCCCAGGCCCGGACGGCCCTCGGGCTCGGCCCCGACAGCCATATCCTGTTGTTCGGCTCGGAGGGGGCGACCGACCCCGTAAACTACGAAGCCATCGTCGGCAAATCGCCCGCGGAGGTGGCGGCATGACTGCGCCGGAGGCCAGCCATAACATGCGCATCGATACGGACCGCTTGGTGCGGCGCTTGACCGAGCTGGGTGCGGTGGGCGGTCTCCAGGGCGGCGGCGTCTGCCGTCTTGCGCTGACCGAGGCGGATAAGGCGGGCCGGGATACGGTTAACGGTTGGATGCGCGGCCTTGGTATGTCGCTCACCATCGATGCCATCGGCAATATGATCGCCACTTTTCCGGGCACGGAAGACATCGCCCCGGTGATGATGGGCTCCCATATCGATACGGTGGCCACGGGCGGGCTTTATGACGGGAATCTGGGTGTGCTCGCCGGATTGGAAATCGTCGAAACGCTGAAAGAGTCCGGGATAACCACCCGTCGCCCCATCGTGGTGGCCGCCTTCACCAATGAGGAAGGCGCGCGCTTTCCCCCGGATATGATGGGCAGCGCGGTAGACCGTGGAAGTTTGCCGCTGGAAGATGCGTTGGCGGCCACGGATGCAGAAGGCAACGATGTGGCGACGGAGTTGGCCCGCATCGGGTATGCGGGCGCGGCGGCGCCCGGATCGGTCACGCCCCATTGTTTCCTGGAATTGCATGTGGAACAGGGCCCGGTACTGGAGCGGGAGAACATCACCATCGGCGCGGTGACCGGAGTGCAGGGAATTTCCTGGAAGGAATATGAATTTGCCGGGGTCTCCAACCATGCGGGGACGACCCCCATGGCCCTGCGCCATGATGCGGGGTTTGTGGCCGCCAGCATTTCTGTTGCCGCCCGGCGGATCGCAACTGAGATGAGGGGCGATCAGGTGGCGACCGTGGGGGTGATGGAACTGGACCCGGGCCTGGTCAATGTGATTGCCCGCAAGGCCCGGGTGACCGTCGATCTGCGGAACACCGATGACTCGCTGTTGAAGGCCGCCGAGGCGCGCATGGCGGCGGAAATCAAGGCTCTCGCCGAAAAGGAAGGCGTCGGCATATCCGAACGGGTTCTCGCCCGGTTCGCGCCGGTCACGTTTGATCCAGGGATGGTCGACAGGGTGGAGGCATCGGCGCGCCATCTGGGGCATTCCGTCAAGCGGTTGCCATCCGGCGCCGGGCATGATGCCCAGATGTTCGCCCCCGATTGCCCCACGGCGATGATCTTCGTGCCGTCGGTGGGCGGCATCAGCCACAACATCAAGGAATTCACCGAGCCCGACCATATCGCTGCAGGCGCCAACGTGCTGTTGCGGACGGTTCTGGCTTTGGCCAACCAGGAGGACGCCTGATCATGTCCCGCTTGATTACCGTCGCCGCGGCTCAGATGGGCCCGATCTCTCGGGCGGAATCGCGCGCGGCGGTGGTCGCCCGCATGATGGATCTGATGCGCGCGGCGGCGGCCAAAGGCGCTGGCCTGGTGGTGTTTCCGGAACTGACTCTGACCACCTTTTTTCCCCGTTGGTTTTTCGAGGATCAGGCCGAAGTAGACCAGTTTTTCGAAACCGAGATGCCCAATGGGGCAACCCAACCCCTTTTTGACCTCGGGACATCCCTGGGGGTCGGATTTTCGTTCGGCTATGCGGAGCTGGTGGAAACCCCGTCGGGGTCGCGCCATTTCAATACCTCCATCATCGTCGATCCAAAACTCGGGATCGTCGGCAAATACCGCAAGGTCCATCTGCCGGGCCATGAAAACCATGAGCCCTGGCGGCCGTTCCAGCATTTGGAGCGGCGCTATTTCGAGACCGGCGACCTGGGCTTCCCCACCTTTGAGGCCTTTGGCGGGCGGCTTGGCATGTGTATCTGTAATGATCGGCGCTGGCCGGAAACCTATCGGGTGCTCGCCTTGCGCGGCGCGGAGATGATCCTGCTCGGCTACAACACGCCGCAGCATTACCCCCCGGCGCCGGAGCATGATCATCTGCAGGATTTCCACAATCATCTGGTGATGCAGGCCGGGGCCTATCAGAACGGCACCTGGATCGTGGGCGTGGCCAAGGCCGGTCTGGAGGAGGAATGTGAACTGATCGGCGGGAGCTGCATCATTGATCCCACCGGGCAGATCGTCGCCGAAGCGCAGACCTTGGGCGATGAGGTCATCGTCTATGATTGCGATTTCGACCGCTGCGCTGAAATCCGCAAAAACGTATTTGATTTTACCCGCTACCGGGAACCGGAAAACTACCGGATCATCGGTGAGGAGTTGTAAGAAATGAGCATCGGCTTAAGCCCCGAAATCACTAATCCGGTCCTGCGGGATACGGTGCGTGATCATTTCCGGGCACAAGGCATTCACCTGCCTACCTTCGCCGAATTGGCCGACCCGGTGGCAAACATGACCGGGTTTCAGGCGGGCATGGCCGGGGTCGATCCGGATGTGGTGGACGCCCGTAACCTTTTGCGGGTGCATTGGCATAATGATGCCGCCCGCACGGGCCTGGTCGACGTGCCAGATCATGTGGTGCTGCCCCGCGAACTGACGGGTGTTCCGGCGAAGATCATTGTCGCCCTGGGGGATCGCTTTCCCATGATCGCCGCCCATAAGGTGCTGCCCGCCTACGCCTGTTTGGTGGTGCGGCTGGTGACTGGCGCGTTCGACCCGAACCAGCATCGTGCCGTCTGGCCCTCCACCGGGAATTACTGTCGGGGTGGGGTGGCCATCTCCCGCATTCTGGGCTGCCGGGGCGTGGCCGTATTGCCGGAAGGCATGAGCGAAGAGCGGTTCCACTGGCTGGAAAATTGGGTTGCCGATCCGGCGGATATCATCCGCACACCCGGCACCGAAAGCAATGTGAAGGAAATTTACGACGCCTGCCATCGGTTGGCCGAAGACCCAAGGAATGTAATTCTCAACCAGTTCTCCGAATTCGCCAACTATATCGCCCATCGGTCTGTGACCGGTGCGGCTTTGGGCCGGGTGTTTGATGCGGTGGCGGGGGAAAGTTGTCTGCGCCTCAAGGGATTTATCTCTGCCTCCGGCTCGGCGGGCACCCTGGCCGCCGGGGATTACCTCAAACAGCGCTATGGCAGCGTGATCGCGGCGGTGGAAGCCCTGGAATGTCCGACCCTGCTCTATAACGGCTATGGGGAACATAATATTCAAGGCATCGGCGATAAGCATGTACCGCTGATCCATAATGTGATGAACACGGATTTTGCCATCGGCGTGCCGGATGCCGCGTCCGACACCCTGAACCTAGTGTTCAACACCCCGGAAGGGCAGCGCTATCTGACCGAGCGCAAGAATGTTGATCCGGCTGTGGTGGCGCAACTGGGGGACCTGGGTCTGTCCGCCATCGCCAATGTGGTGGCGGCGGTCAAGCTGGCGAAATATCTGGATTTGGGCGCCGAGGATGCGTTGATCACCGTGGCGACCGATGGCGCGGCCATGTATATGACCGAGCAGGAAAAAGCCCGGGCGAAATATCTTTCGGGGCCTTTCGATGCGATGGCGGCGGCAGAATGTTTCAGCCGCTACATGCTGGGCGCCGTGACCGATCACACCCAGGAACTCTCCCGCCGGGATCGGGAGCGTATCTTCAGTCTCGGCTATTACACCTGGGTGGAGCAGCAGGGGATTTCGCTGGCCGATTTCGACCGTCGGCGGGATCAAGCGTTCTGGGACGGGTTGGTGGCGGCCTTACCCGCTTGGGACGGTCTGATCGACGCCTTCAACGGGGCCTAAGCCGTACACGATCCGGTCTGTATACCCCCGAAACAAACGCAAGTGCTGGACGGCGGCATTCTCGCGTGCCGCCAG
>JBMYUJ010000047.1:0-25317 GCA_049605255.1 Magnetospiraceae bacterium | reverse complement strand
TCTGCGCCGCAAGGCTTGCACGCAAATCCGCATCCGCGGCGATCTTGTCGCGCACGAAGAACAGCGCGTCGATCACCGTATTGCCGGTAACCTTCACCTCATCGGGATCGATATTTTCCCGTAATAGATTCAGGCGGCTTTCCTCGGTGGGCGGGAAATGCAACGTCGCCAGGGCCGAGGCCATGCGCCGGTTGATCTCCTCCGGCCAGGGGGAATAACGGTTATGGGTGCGCAACCCCGCCTCCACATGGGCGACGGCGATCTTCTGATAAAATGCGGCCAACCCGGCGGCAAAAGTGGTGGTGGTATCCCCCTGCACCACGACCCAATCTGGCTTCAGATCGGCCAAAATCGGCTCCATCCCCGTGATCACCGCTTGGGTGATATGGGTCAAGCCCTGGGCCGAGCGCATGAGGTCCAGATCGTAATCCGGCGATACCCCAAACAATTCCAAGACCTGATCCAACATTTCCCGATGCTGGCCAGTGGCGCAGAAAAAAGCCTCGACGCCCGGCGCCGCGCGCAAGGCCAGATAAACGGGGGCCATTTTGATGGCTTCCGGCCTGGTTCCGGCGACACACAATATCTTCATGGGAGATACCCGATGGTTGCGAACGAGCGGACTATAAAGCAGTGCAAACCCTGTTGAAACAGAAGATCAGATGTCATCGGCGCAACACCCGATCATACACGCCGGCATAGGCGGTCATCATCGCATCCATGGAAAAATCCCGGTCGATTCGGGCCCGTGCCGCCTGGCCATGAGCCGCCACCAAACCGGGGTTATCCAAATAGCGGATGAAGGCATCTGCCAGGGCCCGGGGGTCTTGCGGCGGCACCAGCAGGCCGGTTTCCCCATCAGTTACCAGTTCTGGATTCCCCCCCACCCGGGTCGCCACCACCGGCAGGCCGGAGGACATGGCCTCCAGGATCGTATTGGATATGCCTTCGTTGACGGATGGCAGGCAGAAGATATCCAAGGCCCGGTAAATCTCGCCCGTATCATCCCGCGCGCCGGGCATCCAGGCTTGGTCCAAGGCATTCGCCGCCGCCAAGATACGCCGCACCTCTTCACCCAGGTCCCCATCCCCCACGATGGCAAGGCGCACCCGATCCCGTGCACCAGGATAGCGATCTAACAAATCCACGAAGGCTTTCGCCAGATTGGGCTGGTCCTTCACGGTTTGCAGGCGGCCCACCGTGCCGATGACCAAGGGCGCGCCTGGTTCTTTGGGAAACGGGAACCCCTCTGGCAGGGGGTCACCCGCCAGGCGGGGGCGAAATTTCACCGAATCCACGCCATTGTAAATCTGCGTGACCTTGCGCGCGGGAATGCCCACAACGTCGGAAATCCAGAATTCGATATCTTTGGAAACGGTAATATAGTGCCCCACCACAGGGGACAGAACGCGCCGGATCAGATTGTATTTGCGGTTGGCCCCGGCGACTTCCAGGGCATCGCGGCCATGTTCCCCATGCACGATGGCAGGCACCCCGGCCAGGAAGGCGGGGGCCACCATATCCACCGCGGGCAGGTTGCGGGTATGCACGATGGCGGGCTTTAAGCGGCGCAGCGCCTTCCAGAGATCCGCGTAGGTGTTGAGGGATTTGCCGTCGCCTTTATGCAGTTCGACGATCTCCACACCCTCCCGCCGAATACGGAATCTGAAATCCGTGGCATGGCGTAGGCAGATCACCGCATGGCGGTAGCGATCGGTCGGCATATTGTTGATCAGATTGACCACGCCGTTTTCCATTCCGCCCACGGTGAGGCGTTCGATGACATGGGCGACCAAGGGGGGCGTGGCAGACATGGGCCTTCCGATGAAGAGTCTCGAACCAAGGGCCAGGGCGGCGTTTACATTGGCCATCCAAGCGGGCAAAGTAGATTTTGTTGCACTGCGGTTTTAGGCCTTAAACGGGTTTGAAATCAACCGATTGGTCTCTTTCCGCCGATTTGCGGGATGAAAGTTTTTGGATGCGTATTTTATTTGCCACGGCGTTCTTCCCGCCCTTTGCCCCAAAAGCGGCAACCCGGGCCCCGGCACTGGCCCGTTATCTGTTGGATCAGGGCCAGGATATCCGCGTTTTAGGGGCGCGGAACACTTTGGTGAACGCGGTTTTGAGCCACCGCATCCCCGATGCCTTGATCGTCCAGGCGCCGGTGACCGAACCCCGGGAAACCGCCCCCCGAGACCCCGCCCCCGGCGATCCTGCGGGCGCAGGACTGCGGCTGGCGGCGGCGGCGCGGGCGGCGTTTGGTGTACCGGACAAACGCGGCGGCTGGATTCCCCATGCCGTGGCCATGGGCAAAACCAGCTTTGGCGATTGGCGCCCCGATCTGATCCTCACCTCCGTGCCGCCCCATGCGGGGCTTTTTGTCGCCGCCGCCTTGGCGGACCATTTCAAGGCCCCCTGGATCGCCGATTTCCGCGATCTTTGGGTGGACCATCCCTATTACGAAGAAACCGGCCTGCGCGCCCGGCTGGATGGCCTGTTGCAAGAACGGGTGATGGGCTCAGCGGCGGGCTTTACCACCGTGACGGCGGGTTGGACCGACCTTCTCAAACAAAAATACGGCAAGCCGGTCGCCTGCGTGCTGAATGGCTTCGATGCGGGGGATTTCATCGATCCGGTCCCGGCCCCCGGGCCGGATGGGCCGCTGACCCTTATTTACGGCGGCGGCATTTATGGGGGCAAGCGCGACCCCAGGCCGCTCTTCGCCGCCATCCAAAAACTGGGTTGGGGGCCGGATCAAATCCGCGTCACCTTCCATGTGGACGACGAAACGGCGGTACAGTCCTGGGCCGAGGCGGCGGGCATTGCCGCAACGGTGGAGATCGCCGGACTGGTCCCGCGCGAAAACCTGCTCTTGAAGCAGCGCCAATCAGACCTGCTGCTCCTCCTGCGTTGGGATAGCCCGTCGGAGGATCATGTGGTGGCGGGCAAGCTGTTCGAATATATCGGCTGCCGTCGGCCCATTCTCTCCGTCGGGCGGGAATCCGGCGAGGCGGCGCGGATCATCGAAACCCATGCATTGGGGGTGCTCAGCAACGATCCAGACCGAATCGCCGACCATCTGGCGGGCTGGTGGCAGCAAAAACAGGCGGGGGGCATCCCCACCCCCGGCACCACCATCCCCGAGGAATTTTCCCGCGAACATCAATTCGCGCGGATGCTCGGCTTTTTTCAGGAGGTGGCCGGGCGCGCCGATTGAAGCATCAGGGCATCCAACAAATATTTGGTCGCCCAATTGGGATAACCCCCGGTCATATACCCGCCCAGAATGGGATAGGACCCGGCCAGCGCACCATCAACCCCGGGATTGCCCGTGTCCGTCAACTGCACTGCCTTGAGGAAATCGACCAACTGGTCGGCCTGATCGCCCAGGGGGGTTTCCCCTGTCAGGGCTTCCAACCGATAGCCGCAAATGGCGAGCTGCGCCGATCCGGTCAGGCATGACCAGCGCACGGCAGGGTGCCATTGGGGGTCCAACCGCCCAGGCAGGAACCCATTTGGCCGCACCGCCGACAAAGCCCCTTGCAGGCAGCTTTTTGCCGCCGCGATAAAGTCCTCTCGCCCTGCCAGCGCGCCGACCTCCATCACCCCTTGCGTGGTATAGCCGATGGTATGGGTAAGCGGGCGATGGGGCTCGGTGAGGCAGTTCTCGGCGAACCAGCCATTGGCCTTTTGCCGGGTCAACGCGCCGTCGACGGCGCGCACCGCCGCCGAGGTATAACGGCGATCTCCCACCAGGTTGCCGAAGCGGTACATCGCCCAGGCGCAGAGCACATTATAGATTTTCACCGCATCGGCAGAGACAAAGGCCCCGTTCGTGCGAAACAATCCCTCGTCTGTTAGGTCATTGACCAGAAAATCCGCGGCACGGCGCGCGGCGCCTTCGATCACCGGATCGGGCTTGGTCTCCAAAAGAGAGACCCATCCATCCAAGACCATGCCCGTGTTGAAGGTGGCGGGGGTGCGCTTTTCCGGCGGGCGGAGCTTGCCGCCCTGCACGGCGCCGGAGTCCATTTGGATATCCGCTTCCCACAGGCCCATGTCGAACGCCCGGTCGATCAGCGAGTCCTGGGCCGTAAGTTTCCCGTAATTCACCAGGGAGGTGATGATATAGCCCGTGGTTTCCGGGTAGGAGACCTCCCAGCCGCCCTGGTTCAAGGTGGGAAAATAGCCGTAAGAGACCCCATGATCCGGCGTGGCATCCTGGGCGGTGACCAGCCAATTGGCCGCCGCCGCCGCATGCCGATTGGCCTGCCCCCGGACCGGGGTGAGCCCCGGCCCCGCCCGCATCAGGCTCTGAATCACCGCATCGCGAAAGGCCTTGTCCGCACGGAACAAGGTACCCCGCCAATAATCGGCCTGGCGGGCCGCTTCCCAATAGGCTTCGCGGAGGTTTTGCAGCATCGACTCACCGGATCTAAATCTTAAAAAACGCTACTTCCTTTAAGCCTAATGCGGCCTAAAACCAAGCAAAACCGCCCTATTGTCCTTCCTTTTCCGAAGAAGCGGGGGAGAAGTTTTTCAAGGCCGTGGCCAGCGCCTGCTGGGGATCAGCGGCGATGTTCCACTCGTTATTCTTTTCTTCCACTCCCTCGGTTCCGATTTGAGCATCGCCGATGATCCGATTGCCTTCAAATACCGTGCTGATGGGATTGCGCTTCGGGAAAATCACCCCGGGCGTGGTGAAAATAAAGGTATTGTTTTCAATAATCGCGAAACTGGGCAGATGCAGACCCTTTTTCTGCTCCAATCCCAATCCGATCATATTGCGGTTGTCGCTGTTCTTGCCCTTGGCGATGATATTCCCCCGGATCACCGCGGCGCCGCCGTTGGGAATATCGATGGCGCGACTATCGCGGCCATCGATACTGGTGATCACATTGTCCTCAATGACGGATTCCCGCGCCCGGCTCTTTACCCCATGCCCCAGACCGACCGTATCGATCACCCGGTTGCGCCGGAAATACAGGGTATCGACCCGCTTGGAAATATAGATCCCGTGGGCGCGCCCCCGGAACCCATTGCGTTCGATCACCGAATCCTCGATGGTGACCGTACCCCCATCCCCGCCCAGGACCCCCTGCTGACTATCGTGAAAATATACGTTTCGAAGAGTAAGGTCTGGTGCCTCGATGCGTACGCAGGCGCCATTGCCGTCTCCCACCCGGATGCCGGAACATTCCACCCCGTCGATGGTGATCCCCGGCGCCGTGGTCACGAAAGTCGCCTTGCCCTTAAAGGCCACCCCTTCGAAATGGGCGCGGGCACCATCGGGGCCGATTTCCCCTTTGAGGGTCAGACCCGGAACCTTAATTTCCGCCGCCGTTCTATACCGACCGGGCGGTAGGATAATCGTGCCGCCCGGGGACGCCTTTGCCAACCCGGCGGTAAAATCTGGTGCCTCTTCGCAAGACCCGGCCGCATCGCAGACCTGCACCGGTGGGGAGGCCACCAGTTTCGTGCCGGGTGCCTCTGCGGGTTTATAAAGCCAGAAACCCTGGTTCACGTTGCTGAGGCCCATGAACACATCCTGATCGGGCAGATAGACCCAGCGCCCGAAAACGCCGCGATCCTTCCCCGCCGGGGTAATGCCATCTTTGGCCTCCGGCTCTTCGCGCAAGGCCCAGTCCTCGGGCGACAGGCGCAACACCTGGCCACCCCCGTTCCAGAGGAAGAAAGCATCCCGTACTGAATCATACGCGTTGCCGTAGCGATCGAGGCTGCTGGGCGTTTTGACGGTTTTAACCACCCGTGCGCCGCCGATACGCCCCTCCTTGATGGCCAGGGTAATAATACGCTTGCGATCCAGCAGCACCGCTAGATTGCGCGGCGGCGCGTAGGTCAAGGTCCCCGCGCCCCAAATTTTGCCCCCGGGCTTCACGGATTCGGTCACCGAGAATTCGCCGCTCGCCACATCCAGGATGGAACATCTGGAAAGATGACAGACCGCGATATTCCCCGTTTCAGGGATCAGGTCGGCCTTGGGGGTATGATTTTCCGGCGGTCTGCGGAGCCAGATCCACTTCTTGGTCTTTGGATCGAAGGACCATATTTGCGCGCGCCCGGAAAAAGTTTTTTCCCGCTTGCCGCCGCCCGCGTAGGCGCAATAGGTGGCCGCGCCCCAAACATAAAGCTTACCGGTTTTTGGGCTGACCACGAGCCCATCATAGGTATGCCCGGGCACGGGCATTTCGGGGTCACTGATCGGCGCGCAGGTCACCCCCTTGGTATCCATATTATAGGGCGTTGGGTCGGTCAGGCGCGCCCATGTCATCGTATCCGTGCGGAACTGATAAACTTCGTTGCCGCCATAAGCCTTGTGTCCGCCGCCGAAAAAATACCAGTTGCAGCCATCAAAGGCGCCACCGTTCCAGGCCTCGATCACGGAAACGCTGCCTGCGCCGCCCCAAATACCGTTCTTTTGCAACGCGCGGGATTTTTCCAGCAGAACCGGCAGCATTTCCGTATTGGGCACCTGCCGCCAACTGCCGGGGGCCAAGCCGGAAGCCAGTTCTGAAAGAACAGGCGACTCGCATTGGGTTTGCGCGGCGGCATTTTCTGGCATCGCCGCAACACCCCCAAGCACCAAGTACCAGAGGCCGAGGACCACCTTGATAAACTTCCCACGGATCATGCTAGCTACCTTCTAGACCGAGAAACGTTGACCGCACCCGCGATCATACATGCTTTTCACCGCCGCCATGTACCGGAGTGCGGAACTTTAATGGTAAAATCCCTTCCCTCCGCATGCCGTAGCTTCGATAATGCGCCCGGGTGTCGGCTTGTATTTTCCGGGCCGCTCTATCAGTGACCACAGCCATACAGGTTTGTCATGTCCGTTTCCGTCGGGATCGCTTCCCCCGAAGATGCCACGCGTTGGGATGCCTTTGTTTTTAGCCATCCGCAAGGAACCTTTTTCCACCGATTTGGCTGGACATCTGTTATCGAGAAAAGCTTCCGCCAACGGTGCCATTTTCTGATTGCGAAACAGGGCGAAACCGTGGCCGGTGTCTATCCGCTGGTCCATGTGCAAAGCCCGGTTTTTGGCAATCGCCTGGTCTCCACCGGCTGGTGCGTCGGTGGCGGCATTTTGGCCGAAAGTGATGAGGCGGCAACAGCCCTGTTCGCGGCGGCGGCAGACCTGCTGGCCTCTACCAATGCGGGCTATATCGAAAGCCGCGATCCCTCTCGACCGCAACCGGGCGCCCAGATTCAAGAAGGCATCTATGCCACCTTCGACCGCCCCATGGAGGCCGAGGAAGATGCCCGCTTAAAGCAGATCCCCCGCAAGCAACGTGCCGTGGTGCGCAAAGCCCTGAAAACAGGCATGACCTGGCGCATCGATCCAGATCCCGAAACTTTTTACGGGCTTTACAGCCTGACCATGCGCAATCACGGCACCCCCATTTTTGGGAAACGGTATTTCCAGAACCTGCTGCAGGAATTTGGGGCCGATTGCGATATCCTGACGGTGTATGACGGTGACCGGCCCCTTTCCTCCGTCATGAACTATTATTTCCGGGATCGCGTCATGCCGTTTTATACAGGCGCGGTGCCCGAAGCGCGCAAACTGGGCGCGGCTGATTTGATGTATTGGCACCTCATGGGGCATGGCATCCAGCGGGGCTGCACGGTTTTTGATTTTGGGCGCAGTAAGCTGGAAACCGGCCCCTATTCTTTCAAAAAGAATTGGGGTTTCGAGCCCCGGCCCATCGTTGGGGAATTCCTGATGAAAGGCGATGCGCCGCTACCCAACGTGAACCCCAACAATCCCAAATACAAGCTGATGATCAATGTATGGAAACGGCTTCCCGTGCCGGTTGCCAACATCATCGGGCCCTGGGTTGGACGCCAGGTGGGGTAACCCCAAACCGCGATTCCTACGTTTGGTCGGGCGTATACCAATCGGAAAGATCCAAACCGGTCAAAGCCGTTGCCTCTTGATTGGCCTCCAGGAACAGACCTGCGACAAACGCCCGATCCTCCTTCGAAAAGGCCGGGATATCCGTTGTCAAAGTCCGGCGTAAGGCGGTTTGCAGGGGTGCTGGCAGAATCTTTTGGCCAAGCTTCACCGCTTTCTTGAATCGCTCTTCGGACCCGAAGGCCGTGCGCACGAACTGCCCTGCCCCACTGAACTGAAACGACCTGTTCTTTTTCTCCGATTTGGCGCTGGGCGGCGGATCAGCGAATTCCAGATGCATCACCGCCGCACAGGCGTCCAACCCTGCCTGCGGATTCTTGGTGAAATCCTCAAACTTCAAAAACAAGAACCGGTCCAAGTCAAAATATTGCTGATAGTTTTCGATCTGCCCAGCGTAATCAGAGGCACGGAAATACCCCGGGCGGGTCTCGATCGCTTCCCGAAACGGGCGTTTCTCCCAGCCGGCCCGCACATTATGCCAATAGGCCGACCAGATCCGCTGGGCCGGGTCGCGCAGGATATAGATAAATCGGGCATCCGGGTTTGTGGCCGCAATCCGCGCCGCCGCCGCCGCATAGACCAGATTGGTTTCCTCTGCAGCGCGCGGAAACCGGCGGGTCGGCGCCATGGAATAGCCGGGAGAGGCATCCACATACACCGTGGTTTCCGGTCCCGCGAAACAGCCACGGTACCAATCAATACCTTTTTCCCAATGGCGGGTAAAAAATTGCGGCTCCTTCGGGTCCGATACGGTAACCGCGCTTTGCTGATCCAGCAGCGCCGCGAGGGTTGTGGTCGCGGCTTTCTGCGCGCCAATCAAGTAAAATTCTGGCGGAAAGGCCATCCAGGCGCCCCCTAAAATCGGTTACCCGCGCGTTCCTGGCGCCGCAAATCAGGGTTACGGGGAGAAAATCTCCGCCATGGTGCCCCAGCGGAAATCCTTGAGCAGGCGCGCCATCTTCCCCGACATTTTGTCTAGGTTCACATAGTGACGGAAGCGGGATTTCGCCGACAAACCCTCGATACGGGGTTGATCCGGATCGATCTCCCAAGGATGGCAGTAGAACAAGGCAGGTTGCCCGTCCGCCGAATTGACCCGGCGCAGCGCCAGCTTGAACAGGTCATAAGGCAGCAAACGGAAATACCCGCCGCCGCCCACGGGAAGATTGCGCCCCGCGATGCGGGCGGTGGTAATGGGAATTTCCAAAAGGCGGCCGCCCGCGTTGGGCTTGAAAGGGAAGCGCGGCGCTGATTCGGCGCCATATAGATCATGCTTCACCGGATACAGGCTGGAACTATACCCATGCCCCTCCTCTTCCAATATCCCATGCGCCCACGGGGTACGATGATCCATGGAAAAGGTTGCTGCCCGGTAACCGCGCACAGGCACGCCCCCGGCCTCTTCCAAAATTCCCTTGGTGCGGCGGATATCCTCGCGGAACACTTCCGGTTCTTGGGTAAAGACCCGCACATGGGCGTAGCCGTGGCTCGCCAGTTCATGGCCATCATCGGCAATCCGGCGCACCAACGCCGGGAACCGTTCCGCCACCCATCCCAAGGTAAAAAAGGTGCCCTTCACTTGGTTGTCTGCCAACAAATCTAAGATTCGATGGGTATTTCGATCCACCCGTGCGGGAAAATCACCCCACTGTGCCGGGCGCACCTGATCCGCCATGGCCTGAACCTGGAAATAATCTTCCACATCCACGGTAAACGCATTTCGTATCGGACCGGGGACTGTCTGTTGCGGGGGCGTGGGGGGCGACATATTGTTCATAAGCGCGGCTTTTTCCGAAGCGATCGTTGCGCGGTCTGCAGGCCTTTCCGAACGGCATCCCGATAGGAATCGATGGTCTGTTCCAGGTACCTCACCCTTTCTTCCATATCGTTCAGGCGCTCCAACAAATCATGCATATCCTCTGACCCAGCCAATAACGGCTTGGCAGCGATGGCATCATCGCCTTTGGACGCGGCGCCCGCATTCTCCACCGGCTGGAACATGGCGCTTTCTTGGTCCAGATCGTCGCTGACGGTTTCCACGATTTCCGGGGTGATCACCGTCTCGTCGTTCAGATAAAGATACAGCAGCAGACGTGAGGTCAGCACGTTAATTTTGCGCGGAATGCCGCCGGTATGGGCATAGATGGCGGCAAAGGTTTCGTCTTCAAAGGTCGGTTTCGAGGTCCATCCCGCTTCGCGCAGGCGATATTCGATATAGCCCCGGGTTTCATCCTCGCTGACATTGGTCAGGTGATAGGAGGCAATGACCCGCTGGCGCAACTGTTCCAAATCGGCCCGCGCCATGGTGCCGCGAAATTCGGGCTGCCCGACCAAAAAGCTTTGCAATGGCGTGCGGTCTTCGACCTGGATATTGGACAGCATGCGCAATTCTTCCAACGCCTGGAAGGAGAGATTCTGCGCCTCGTCCACGATCAACAGGCAACGGCGTCCATCATCATGTTTTTCCCGTAGGAAATCGGAAATTTGCGCGATCAGGTCGACCTTGTCTCCCGATTGCGGCTTGAGGCCAAAGGATTGCGCCGCCATGCGCAAGACTTCCTCACCGCCCAATTGAGAGGTCACGATGGTGGCCGCCACATATTTTTCGCTATCCAGGGCGGACAGCAGATGAGTCACCAACGTGGTCTTGCCGGCCCCCACCTCGCCAGTAATGACAATGAATCCCTCACCTTGGTTCAGGCCATATTCCAAATAAGCCTTCGCCCGATTGTGGACGGAACTCGGAAAAAACAGCTTGGGGTTGGGTGTGAGCTGGAATGGATCCGCCGTAAACCCAAAATAGTCGATATACATGATGGAGAAATCCTAAAAGGACTTGCGAATCCGGACACCCAGGACATTTTCAGTGGTCGTGCCACCTGGGTCATCGTCATGCAGGAAATTATAGTATCCCTGCAAGGAGACTTTCGGCGCAACCGTATAACTGAAATCAGCGCCGAGGTTCAATTGCGTCCCATCTCCCGAGGCCGTGGACTGTTCGGTGATGGCATAGGCCGCCGTGACGCCACCATTCAGCCGATTGGTAAAGCTGCGGCTGTATCCCGCATTCAACCGGTAGGAATGATCCGTATCGTTTGATGTTCCCACTTCCCGGGCGAGAATGTTCATCCCCACATTATAGGAACCACGCCCCGTTGACCCGCTGAGCTTGAGGTCAAAGACCTGCACGAGCTGGGTGCTATCCACAAGGTCCAAAGGAAAGGCATTTGGATCCAGCGTCCTGTTTTCATCCAGCAAGGTGCGAGTCAATGCCTGTTGCTGGGTCAGCACATCCACCGAATAAGACGCCGAGACCCGCGTGTGGGGAGAAAACCGATGGGAAAAAGTGCCGGTGAGGAAGATATCATCATAGCGATGATCGACGGAGAGGGAGAGATTGGTCCGCGGCCCGGCCGCCCAATCGAATCCCACGCCGTAGTAGATACCGTCGAGGCTATCGGAATCGATATCCAGATCGTCGAAGAAATCGATCCCAACGTCGGTGAAGACGGAAAAATGCCGGGTGATCTTGTAGACGACGCCACCTGAAAAACTGTAGCGCTCGCTATCCAATTCATCCCCGTTATAGGCCGCCGAATAGCTGGATCGCGCGCGGTAGGTCGTCCGCCCCGCAACCCTGTTCAGGTTGATGTTGACCGCATGGGTCATGCTGTCTTCGATACCACCGGAACTGCTATTCCCTCCAGCATCGCCGAACACCACCTGGCTAAAGCGGTAGGAGGCGTTCCCCGTCGCCAGATCGCCCAAACGAAACCGCGCGTTGGGTGACAGGGAGTAGTTGATGATGCGGGATTTATTATCCCCCGTGGTCCGATCACTGGCGGTATTGGTGCCCGACTGCGAGGTAAACTCCTCGCTGACCGAGACATTGGTGTTGAAGAAGACCTTCCCGTCGACAATCTCGCTTTTGCTATTCCCATTCAACTGCACACGAAAATCGTCGAGGTCGTCGGTATCGAGGTAAAAATCCCCGAACACCGCAAGGCCCACATTGATGCTGTTCTTGGCACCCTGCTTGCGGAAATTTGCCCCGGCAGACAAGGTGGTGACCAAGTCGGAATCCGACCCACCATTGGATCCGGCGACGTTGTCCGTATACATTTCTTCGACGCTGATATAGCCGTTGAAATTCGGACCGGCCGCATTGGCGGGCACGTGCAAGGCAAACAAACTGGCGGGAAGGGCCACGGCACTCCCCCACAACGCGACCGTTAAGGCCCGCTTTTTTGCGGTGCGCGTGGCAGAAGAAGGCCGGGAGGCGGCCGAACGGTGCCCGTTGACCGCCATGGGCTTAGAACCAGGTTTGCGGGATAATCAGGATATCGCCGGGCAGCACCGGCGCGTTCGCGGTCACATCACCGTTGCGCAACAGATCATCCAACCGCACGCGGTAATTCTTTTGCCCATCGACCGTTCGGCGCACCAGCACCGCCTCGTTCCCGGCGGCGAAATCCGTGAGCCCGCCACTGGCGATCATGATATCAAGGACGGTCATATGTTCCCGATAGGCGATCGCACGCGGTTTAGACGCTTCGCCCACGACCCGAACCTGTTGATCAAACGGGCCGACAAAGCTGCCGACGATGATGGTCACGATGGGATCTTGGATATAGGTCGCCAAGACCGCTTCGATATCCCGAGCCAGTTGGGTGGGGGTGCGGCCCGCGGCCTGCAAATCCTCGATCAGCGGCACGGAGATCTTGCCGTCGGGGCGGACCTGCACGCTGGTAGACAAGTCATTGTTCCGCCAGACAAAAATCTCCAGAACATCGTTTGCGCCAATACGGTAGATGGGCACTTCGGGGATTTCCGAAGGCGCCACCGTGGCGGCATCGGGAAGATCGGCTCCCGTGGTACAGGCAGAAAGGCCGAAGATGCCCGCGACCAGCATCATCGCCATGATGGATTTCTTAAAATTCGACAAATAATTCAAGGCGTCACCTATCGGCTTCTGCGAAAATCACACGACCAGTAGCTATAATCCATGGCACTCTTGCTATCAAGAGAATTACCCTTGATATTGGCCCGAGGCAGAACTGATTATTCTTTATGGTCAACGGGTTAAAATAGCGTTACAAGCCGCTTATAGATTGACGCGGTGATATTGGACATTCTTTCTTACCCAAGACTTCTCTTCGTTGCTTCCCATCGGACGGGTCTCCTGTGATAGCTGAAAAGCGCCTGCGTATTCTCACCTTTTCAACGCTTTACCCAAATGCGGCCCAACCGAACCATGGGGTATTCGTTGAAACCAGGCTACGCAGATTGGTGGAAACCCATCCGGTGGACGTGCAGGTGATGGCACCGGTGCCCTGGTTTCCGTCCACCGCGCCGCGCTTCGGTAGCTATGCGAAATTCGCCGCCGCGCCAAAACAAGAAACCCGGTTCGATATCCCCATCACGCATCCCTGCTATCCCGTCATCCCCCGGGTGGGAATGACCATCGCCCCCTATTTGTTATATCGCGCGGTGCGCGCCCCCATGGCGCGGATGCTTGAACAGATGGGCGGGGCCGATCTGATCGATGCCCATTATTTTTACCCCGATGGCGTCGCCGCCGCCCTGCTGGCCCGGGACTTCGGGCTCCCCTTCACCGTGACCGCCCGGGGCACGGATATCAACCTGATTCCCCAGCACGCGCTGCCACGCAAACAAATTCTCTGGGCGGCAAAGCGGGCCGACGCCATGATCACCGTTTGCCAAGCTCTGAAAGACGCATTGCTGGACCTGGGGGTGCCGGGTGACAATATCCATCCCTTGCGCAATGGGGTTGATCTGGACCTGTTCAGCCCCAAACCCCGCGCGGCGGCGCGGGCGGCCTTTGGCCTGTCCGCGGAGGAAACCGTCTTGGTCTCCGTGGGCGCGCTGATCGAACGAAAAGGCCACCATATCACCATTGCCGCCTTGCCCGCGTTGCCCGGCATGCGGCTGTTGATTGCCGGGGACGGACCGGAGCGGGCCAATCTACTGGCCCAAGCGGCGGAACTGGGCGTCGCCGACCGGGTGCGCTTGCTCGGGCCGGTGCCCCATGGAAACCTCGCCGATCTTTACACTGCCGCAGATCTATCGATCCTCAGTTCCAGCCGGGAAGGATGGGCGAATGTGCTGTTGGAAAGCATGGCCTGCGGAACGCCGGTGATCGCCACCGATGTATGGGGCACGCCCGAGGTGGTCGCCTCCCCGGCAGCGGGTGTTTTGATGAAAGATCGGACCGCCGATGCCTTGGCCGCCGCCACGACGCAGGCGTTGGCAGCAGGGGTGGACCGCGCCGCGACCCGCACCTATGCGGAAAATTTCGACTGGCGCCCCACCAGCGACGGCTTGTACCAACTTTTCGCCAAAATTGCGGGACAATCTGAGGGTCGTTAAGTGTTTCAACATCGCACAGGTTGCTGCACCCCAGGCTTTTGACTAGAGTGCATACAGGTATTTTCCAAGAACAGAGAGGCCATTTTAGGATGGGTAAGAGGTTTTCAACCACCGTCATCGCTGGTGTCGCATCCCTGATGTTAACCGTTCCGTGGACGCCTGCCCTGTCGCAGGAGGCGCCTGGCGACAATATCGTCCTGGAGGCCACAGACCAGGAACTGGAAAACAAGATCGATCTGCTGTTGCAATCGCGCTTGAATTTGAACACCACGCGGCGCGCCCTGCCCACCAAGAGCGGAGATCAGGATTCCGTCATCGGTGTGATCTTTAATGCCAACGATTCAGTCAACACCCCTCGGATCGTTACCATGTTGAATGCCAAGACGGTACGGACCAAGGATAGTGGTGAGCCGCTGTTGCAGGTGATCGGCATTCTATCCATCGCGGATCTGAATATGGCCCTGCCGAAGGGTGACGCCCTAACGACTTTCATCAATGAATGGAACCAGCAGATTTCTCCGGTGCGCTTATATTCCGCCGAGGACAGGCTGATCGCCGCCAATAATCTTTATGTTCCCGATGGCGACGGTCTGACCGCCGATTATTTTTTGACGGCCTTCAATGACACCACCCGGGCCTGGCCGCTGATCATCAAGCGCATGAAGGACCAGGGTCTTTTGGGCCCGAAATAAAGCGGATCGCTTTTTTTCAGATATCGCCCTCGCGAACGGGAAGGGCGAGCTCACAGCAAACCCGGCAGGGCTCCTGCCGGGTTTTTCTGTATCTGCAGACCGCCCCTGAAGCCCTTGTCCCCTTATGAGAGGTGCGTTGATCTGACCCGAGACGTCAGGGCCGCGCCTCCCCCGTATCGCTTCCCCCTCCGGCAACGGCAGTAGCCGCAAGATTCCGAAACGGTCCGCGGCCCCGTCAACCCCGGCCATCAGGCGTACGGGCGTGCTCCTGGTCCCGGCAGCCCACCCTGTTTATCCCATTCCCAGGCCCCCTTTTGGCGCACCCATTTTGTGGCAAGCCCACCGCTGTTGGGCCTGAGGGGCCCATGGCCGGGAAGACCCCTAACACACAAAAAGAAACCGCGCCCTCCGGGGAGGACGCGGTTCCGAAACGTCAGGAACTTTGGATCGTTAGCTTAGGCAGCCTTGCGGCGGCGGCGCGCGGCGTAGCCCAGGCCCAGGAGACCAGCACCAAACAGGGTGAGGGTCGCCGGTTCCGGCACGAACTCCGGCGGGTTGCCACCACCGGCCAGGATGAAGAGATCTTCAAAGCCGTTGGTGTTGCCAGTGTAACGGAAGTCCACATGCATCGTATACGCGCCGCAATCCACGGCACCACTGTCGCCAACTTCGCAGTTTTGCGCGATCCAGAGGTTCAGTTCCGGAATGAAGTTGATGAACTCAGCGGTGTTGGAGCCCAGGTTGTTGGACACGAACACTTGGTCGTCAGAGCATTCCTTCGCGGCGTTGGAATAGAAGGTACCGTCGATCGGATCGGTCGGATCGATACAGAAACCGGCAATGGTTTCCACCCAACCGTCATCGTTCAACAGGTCTTCCACCCACACTTCCGGGTTATTGGCATTGGCCAGGAAGAAGCTGTCGGAACCGTCGCGATCCGGGAACAGATCGGCTTCCGTATTTTCAATGATGTCCGGGATATTGTTGGCATCCAGGTCTTCGAAATTATACGGGCCGGCATAGCTACCCGGGTCTTGCAGGTAGACGTAATACTCGTTCACCATATTCAGATATTCGGCATAGGTCGCGAAGGTGAGGGTCGGCGCGGCACCATCCCAGCTACCTGGGGTGTAGGCCAGCGGATCGCCGGTTTCGCCATCGTCAAACAGTTCGAACATGGCGACCACGGCGCCGGTCGCATCATCGGTGATCGACACGATAGCATACACATCTTCGGATTGGTCGATGATGTTGTTGCCGGTTTGGTTCATATCATAGATGAAGAAAATCTGTTGGCCGGCATAGCTGACCAGGGTGTTCATCTCGATATCCCAGGTAGCGTAATAATCCGCACCAAACTCATCCGGGCCTTCGATGTCGCCGAACGCTACGGAACCGTTATTCTGCGTGATGTACTGGGTGCTCCAATAATCCACATTACCGGAAGACGCAAATTTGTAAGCGTCATCCACGGAGTCGACACCACCGGTTTCATATTCATCATTGTTGATGCTGCCACCGGAACCAATCACGAGATAGTTATTGTCCAGTTCACCTTGCGGGGCATGGATGTAGAAGTCGGTGTTACTGTCGTTCAGCACACCGTCATCGGTGTAGTCATCCATGACGTTGAGGAAGCCGGACGCACAGCTCACAAAGTCACCGTAGACGGCGCACGCACCAGAACCGACGAGGGCATTCGTCAGCGAAGAGGTGTCTTCCTGGAAATAATCCTGCGCGGAGGCAGAACCCGCCGCCAGCGCAAAGCCCATAACCGCAGAAGCGGCGAGGGAGGTTTTGAAAAGATTACGCATTGTTTTTTCCTGACATTCTAAAAACGAAAGAGAAAACCGGCACCCCGGCCTCCGTCACGCTTATCCATGCAAACCCCGGGCCATTTTTCACTAACCCCTGATTTTATGCGTTTTTTTGAATAAACGCCCCATCGCCAACCCCCGAAGCGCCATGAGGTGTAAAGAAGTTCGACAGTAAAAATGGGAGTCAGACGGCGGGCCAAAACAGATTGGTTCGGGATTCGGGACGTCAGACATTTCAACCTAGAATGCGGCGCATCATAAATCTACTTTAGATGATTTTAATAAGAGTGGTTAATTATTGAAAAAAAAGCTTTTAATCATAGTTAATCAAGAATTTTGCATTCGCAAAACACACCTTCGCATTCGCAAAAGCGTTTCGTACCTCCAGCAAGGCTATGCGCGCAACGAAACTGTAAACAATTCTGACATTCAAGGCGGCCTCTGAGCACGCTTTAACCGCATTTCCGCGCCACTCCTAATCACCGCAAACGCCCAGCCATGAATCGGCTGAAGACCAATATTCATGCAAAAACGTTGACGTCAGAGCTTTCATTCCCTATGCCACCGTTGTGATTCTGCCCTGCCCGGCCTTTGGAGGACAAAGGTCGGGCCTGCAGGCGGAAATCCGGATGATGGCTAAGGAACCACAGCATGCGGAAGTTCGTCCATGCCAAGCTGCATGGCATTCACGTGACCGGCGCAGACCTGGATTACCACGGCTCGATCACCCTGGACCCGGATCATTGCGAGGCTGTCGGCATTGTGCCGCTGGAATTCGTGGAAGTTTGGAATAAATATTCCGGCGCCCGCATTTCCACCTACGTGATTTACGGCGAGCGAGGATCGAAATGCTGCGTCTTAAATGGCGCGGCCGCCCGCACCTGCGAGGTCGGCGACCCGCTGATCATCTGCAGTTCGATTTATGCGGATACGTCGGAACTCACCACTCTGCGCCCGAAGATCATCACCTTTAACCGGGATAACTCGATCGCCGACCGGCTGGTGTATGAAACCACCGAACAGGACGGCAAATACGCTTTCCAGATCAAACATCTGGGTTAGAGCGGATTGCGATTAATGTGAATCACAATCTGCGAAGAGCCCGCGACTGCGGGCCGCGCGGACAGCGCGTAAGCCTTAGTGGCGTTTGAACGCGCATTTAATCTGGCAACTCAGATTAAATGCAAAATGATTTAGGCCATCGGGTCACGCCCGTAGAACGCCTTTTCCAGAAGTTCGCGCACCCCGTCCCGGGTCACCGGCCGGGGGTTGGGATATGTGTTCCGCGTGGCGAGGTCGGCGGCTTCCGCTAACCCGGCCTCTGGCATATCTAAGGCCGCAAGACTGGTCTTGGCACCGATGGCGTGATTCAGGGAGAGGAGCGCGGCGGGAACGGCCTCGGGCGCGGCCAGCCCCATGGCCGCTGCGGCGCGGGTCATGGCGTCCTTGGCACCAGGCAGGTTATAGGCCATGGCGTAGGGCAGAATGACCGTATGCAGCGGCGCGTGCGGCAGATTGAACCGCCCGCCCAGGGCATGGCACAGCTTGTGATGCAGCCCCATGGCGACGCTGCCCAGCGCCGCGCCGCCCAGATAGGCGCCATACAGCGCCTCGGCCCGCGCCTCGGCGTTGGTGGGGTCGGCGACCGCTGTTTGCAAAGACCGGAACAGGGCCCGAATCCCCTCCGCTGCCATGAGGGAAACGATCGGGTTGGCATCGGGTGCATAGAGCGCCTCACAGCAATGGGCGAGCGCGTTCACCCCGCTGGGCCCGATGATTTCCGGCGGTAGCGTCGCCAGCAAATCGGGATCGTAGATCACCAACCGGGGCAACACGCGGGGGTCTCGCCCGGTTTGTTTCACCCCGCCTGCGGTCAGGCCCCAGATTGGTGTCATTTCCGAGCCTGAATAGGTGGTGGGAATGGCCATGGCGGGCAAGCCGGTCTCCAGGGCGATGGCCTTGGCAAGACCGATGGTGGAGCCCCCCCCGATGGCGATGGAGCAGGCCGCCCCGGCGGCGCGGGCGGCGGCGGCCCCGGCTTTCGCCGCTTCCGTGGGCACATGCATGACCGCACCATCGAAAATACCGGCGGTGCGGGGGCCCAACAGATCCGCCACCCGTTCTGCCAAGTTGCGCTTGCCCGGCGTGCTCAGCACCAGAGCGGGGGCGAGGGAGAGGGTGTCTAGCTCCGCACCGATGCGCGCGAGGCTGCCCGCGCCGAACACCACCCGCCCTGGCAGGGCCTCATAGGTGAAGGTCTTCATTGCGGCAGGTCTCCGGGTGGCAGGGGTTTACCTCCACCGTGATATGGCTGAGTCGAGAAAGGCGGCGCAAGCGCTGTTTGTAATGGTCCGGCGCCAGGGGAGCATCGGTGACGAGGGAAATAATCGCCGAGTAATGCCGCGCGCCCACCCGCCAGATATGCAGGTCGATCACCCGGTCCGTAGACCCTTCTTCGATGATCTGGCGCACCGCCGCCGCGGTCTCCGCCTCCTGGCCGTAATCCAGCAGCACTTCTCCCGCTTGGCGGAGCAATCCATAGGACCAGCGGGCGATCACCAGCGCCCCCACCAGCCCGACCACCGCATCCATGCGCACCCAGCCGAACCACAGGCCGCAAAACAGGGCGGCGATCGCGAGAACGGAGGTCAGGGCATCGGCGAGCACATGCAGATAGGCGCCGCGGAGGTTCTGATCTTGCGCAGGGGGATGATGATGCTGCGCGTGGCCCTGCCCCGGGTCGTGAGAATGCCCGTGATGGTGATGGGCATGGCCATCCCGCAACAGCCAGGCACTCCAGAGATTGACAACCAACCCCAGCATCGCCACCAGCATGGCTTGGTTAAAGGCAATCTCCACCGGATCAATCAGGCGGTGAACCGATTCCCAGGCCATGATCAGCGCCGCGATCCCCAAGGCCACCGCGCTGGTATAACCGCCGAGGGATTCCACTTTGCCCACCCCGAAAGTAAACCGGGGATTATGGCGGTGGTACCGTGCGATCCGATAGGCCAGCACGGCGATCCCCAACGCCCCCGCATGGGAGGCCATATGCCAGCCATCCGCTAGCAGGGCCATGGAGTTGAAGGCCATGCCCGCCCAAATCTCCAGCACCATGGTGACGGCGGTCAGCAGCACCACATAAATCGTGCGCCGTTCATTGGCCTGTGTTACCGCCGGGTCGCCGTAGGCGTGCTCGTGCCGCCAAAGCCCCACGTCATGGGTATGCATGTACCGGTCCCTCGGTCCTGTCTGCCTCCAGTGTAACCGATGGCGCCGCGCTTGCCTCCCCGTTTAGGGGGCTGACCCGGAAAATCACAAAGATATGCACATTTACGGCCCCAAGCCGCGCCTCTTCACCCCAATCGGTTCGCAAAAAAATGCCGATGCGGGCTATACTATCCGCAAACCGGGCGCCCGGATTGATAAGGGAGGCAACATATGGCGGACGACCCCCGAGACCTGTTCGATAACGATAAGATGTTGTCCAGCCTTTTGGACCGGTACAGGCAGGGCGATGATGCAGAGCGCAAGCGCCTGGAAAAGATGGCCTGGGATATCTATGGCATCGAAGAAGCTGTCTTCGTGCTTGATATGTCCGGTTTCACCAAAACCGCGCTGCATGACGGGATCTTCCATTTCCTGCATCTGATCGATGTGATGAAGCGGATCGCCGTGCCGGTGATCCACCTCAAATGCGGCGCCGTGCTGAAATATCAGGCCGATAATATCTTCGCCCGGTTTGTCGATATCCCCGATGCGGTGGATGCGGCCCTGGCCCTGTTTCGCGAGCTCGATAAATATAACCAAACCCAGGAACCGCGCTTTCAGATCGACGCCTCCATCGGCATCGATTACGGGCCCCTGCTTTTGCTGCGAGAGGATGATTTCTTCGGCAATGCCATGAACATCGCCAGCAAGCTGGGCGAGGATATGGCGGGCAAGCATGAACTGCTGGTCTCGCGGCAGGTGCGCGATGCGATGCCCGCAGAGCTGCAACCCCGCTTCGAGGAGATTACCGGCCACGAATTGCCCGCAGGCATTTCCGTTTTCAAATGGACCGGCCCCTATGACGTGGAACTAACGCCGCTGGATGACCTGCTATTGAAATAACCGGCGCCTGCCCGCAGCGGATCAGCCGATGGTGTTTTCCAAGGTGCCGAGCCCGGTGATGGAAATCGCCATCTTATCCCCTTTTTTCAGGAACTTCGGCGGCTGAAAACCTATCCCCACCCCGGCCGGGGTGCCCGTGGCAATAATATCACCCGGGATCAGGGTCATGGTTTGGGTCAGGGTTTCGATCAGCGTGGGGATATCGAAGATCATATCCCCGGTGGACCCATCCTGGCGCACTTCCCCATTGATTTCCGTATGCACGGTCAGCGCGGTCACATCGGCAATTTCATCCGCCGTGGCAATATAGGGGCCCATGGGGCAGAAGGTATCCAGGCCCTTGCCGATCACCCATTGCTTATGCCGCTTTTGCAGCGCGCGGGAGGTCACATCATTGATGATCACATAGCCAAAGACATAATCAAACGCGGCGCCCTTGGAGACCTGAAAGGCGCGCTTGCCGATGATCACCCCCAGTTCCCCTTCGTAATCCACGGTTTCCGTCGGATCGAGGGACCCGTTCACCACATCGCCCGGCCCGCAAACCGCCGTGGTCGCCTTGGTGAAAATGATCGGTTCGGTGGGCACTTCATCCACGCCGCCGCTCATGCCGCTGTTCTTTACCTCCAGCGCATGGGCCACATAATTTTTGCCGACGCAGAAAATATCTCGGGTCGGCCGGGGGATGGGAGCCATCACGGTTACCTGCACCAGGGGAATCCGGCGCGCATCACCATTGGATTTTTCCGCCCAATCGGCAAGCGCCGCCGGGCCGCCTTCGATCACGGCCAGAACCGCATTCTGCGCCGCCGCGCCTTCGGCGCAAACAACCAGATTGTCGCCGTCCAAAATACCCGCGACGGGCGTGCCGCCGCTTTCTCCGGTGAGTAATTTCATTGTATCCGTCCCAGAAAATATCCCTAGCGCCTAAACAACCACAGAATGGCAAGACGGTCAAAGAAGTTACCGATTGTTCTCAGAGATGCTCTTTCAGGCGCGGCATCAGCTCCACAAAATTGCAGGGCTTATGCCGGGCATCCAACTGGTCTTGCAAAATGCCGTCCCAGCCATCCTTGCAGGCGCCGGGGGACCCGGGCAACGCGAACAGGTAAGTACCGTTGGCGACCCCGGCGGTGGCGCGGGACTGCACGGTGGAGGTCTTGATCTTCTGGAAGCTGATCCAGCGGAACAGTTCCCCGAAACCGGGGATCTCCTTTTCGCAAACCTGATCGAAAGCCTCCGGCGTCACATCCCGCCCGGTCAGCCCGGTACCGCCCGTGGTGATTACCGCATCGATGGCGGGATCGGCGATCCAATCGCGCAGTTTCTCGGCGATTTTTTCGGCATCGTCGGTGATGATTTCCCGCGCCGCCAAATGATGCCCGGCGCCGGTAAGGCGGTCTACCAGGGTATCGCCCGACCGGTCATCCTCCAGGGTCCGGGTATCGGACACGGTCATCACGGCGATATTGACGGGAATGAAATCCCGGGGTCCGTCGATGGTCGACATCAAAAAGGGTTCCTTTAGAGTTTTCGTCCGTCCATGGCCACGTAAGCAGGCCATTTGCCCGCGGCCAGCGCATCCAGGGACGGCGCCGGTTGGCCCATGCGCAGCCGATAGATCCAGAGATTGGCCATCACCCGTTCGATGAAATCGCGTGTTTCCGCCAGGGGAATGCTCTCGATGAACATCAGCGGGTCGTGGCTCGACCGCAAGGTTTCCTGCCATTTATGCACATTGCCCGGCCCGGCGTTCCAAGAGCCCAACACATAAAACAGATTATCCCCCACCTTGCGGTCGTTCAGCAAATAATCCAGATAGCGCTGGCCCAAATGCACATTGACCCGGGGCTCGTCCAAGCGGCGCGCCGCGCCGGACCCAAGCTGCGAATTCTTCGCCACGAACCGGGCCGTGGCAGGCATCAACTGCATCACCCCCCGGGCGCCTGCCCAACTTTCCGCATCGGCGCGGAAAGCTGATTCCTGGCGGGCGATGGCGAAGATCAGGGCTTTGTCGTACACATAGCCGCCAATCGGCTGCCAATTGGGGATCGGGTAGGCGAGCACATCACTACGCTTCACGCCCCGGCGCGCCTCTCGCGCCGACAGTTTGGCAGCCAGATTGGCCATGCCGGTTTCCGCCGCCACGGCCAAAATCCCCTGGCGCATTGCCCCATCGCTGTCCCGGGCCAGAAAATCCAGTTCTTGCTGCGCCATATTGGGCTCGCCAACCTGGATCAGGGCCAGGGCCCGGCGGCCGTTCTTGGTCCGGGCGATCTGGTCAACGACCCCCCGGTGCAAATCTGGTTTTGACAAGTCCAATTGCGGATACAGGGCCAGCACCCGGATTGCCAGAAGGCCATAAAAAGTGCGGGGATAGGCGCTGGCTTTCTTCAGCCATCGGTTCACGTCCTCCGGCTTATGGGTCCATAACGCCGCCCGGGCCGCCCAAAAGGCGCCCCCGGCCTTCAACCAAGAGGACGCATGTTCATGCTCCGCCACCTGGGCGAAATGCGCCAACGCCTCGGGATATTTCTGCAGACGCCACGCCGCCAATCCCGCAACCCAATGGGTCTGCGGCAACAGGGAGGCAGACCGGGTGGACTCCACCGCCCATTGGTAGGCCCATTCATCCCGATTATCACCGAAATAACCCATGGCGAGGCTGGCCTTCAGGCGGTCCACGGTGATGATGGGCAAGGTGGAGCGGGTTTTGCGGTCTTGCAAATAGCGCTTGACCACCAGCGTGTAGCCGCGCCGCAGCGCCTTGGTGATCTTCCGTTCCAGGGCGCGCTGGCTGCTGCTCAGCCGCTCTGCCCGGGGGCCGCCTAGGATACGGTCCGTATGGGCGTAGCCCTTGAGGATTTCTCCCGTGGGTTTGCGCGGACTTGCGCTGCCCTTGGGTTTGCGGCGCAAAGCCAAGGTATGAATTTTCTCCGCCTGGGGGTGGTCGGCATAGGTGTCCAACCAGGCTTTCAACTCCGAATATCGGGACCGGTAGGCAGTCGGATGCAAATAGCGTTGCGCCTTCACATGCCCCATCAGCAGGGGGTCTTCCAACAGGGCGATCTGTTTATCCGCCTCTGCCCAGTGTCCATCGCGCTGCAAGACCAGGATTTTCCGGTAGTGGGCGGCATCCTCTTTGCGCAGGAGCGTGGTCAGCCAGTGGTCGGGGGCAATCGCCGGGGCCAACGCAGCCGTTTCGGACATTTGGGCGGAGAGCGGCGCCGTGCCCCCTGCCCAAACGGCAACGGCAAACCCCACGCTAAGCAGCGACCGTCCCAGCACCCTGAATATCCCCTTTTTGCTTTTCATTTGTAACAGGCCCGGAGTGTGTCAGGGATTCGCAACGGGCTCAAGAATCATTGCGTTTCCGTCTCGGAAAGCTTGTCGCGAATGGCCAGCAGGTCTAACCAAGCGAGCCGTTTCTGCCCCGGAGACCGCAACAGATAGGCGGGGTGGAACAATGCGCGGGCGGGAATCGGCCGTTGCATGCCCGGGCTTTCATAGTCGAACCAGCGGCCGCGCAACCGGGTGATCCCTTCGCTTCGGCCCAACAGGGTTTTCGCGGCGGGCCCGCCCAACAAAATCAGCACCTTCGGGGCCACCAGCTCCACATGCCGCTCCACGAAGGGGCGGCACAGGGCGATTTCGTTGTTGGTCGGATTGCGGTTTCCCGGCGGGCGCCAAAACACCGCATTGGTGATATAAACATTCTCCGACCGGCTCAGACCGATGGCATGCAACATGCGATCCAGCAATTGGCCGCTCACCCCCACGAAGGGCAGGCCCTGGCGGTCCTCATCGGCCCCCGGGGCTTCACCGATACACATCACCGCTGCCTCTGGATTACCATCGCCAAATACGGTATTCATGGCCCCGGTTTTGAGCGCGCACCCGTCATAAGCGTGTACGGCTTCCCTTAATTCTGCGATTGTCTTGGCCGCAGCCGCGGCGGCAACCGCGGATTTGAGGGCTTCTGGCTGGGGCGGCGGCGCATCGGGCGCCGGGCGCTGTATGGGCGGCGAACTAGGCGTGGCTCGGGCAGGTTGAGGTCGCTCAAGGATCGGCTTGTGAATTTCCGGCAGTGGCAGATAGCGGTTGACCGGCGTCTCGCCAATGGTCTCGTCGACACCTGCGTCGAGATACCATTGCAATATTTCCAGAGGCTGCGGTGTGGCGATCATGGACCGCACCATACCTCGAACCGCCGCGCTGCGAACGCAAAAAATATGAACAGGGCCCTGTTCCACGGGCCCTCCGAACGCTACAATCCATACCAACAGGTATCTTTTAAGGGGGAATCATACCGATGACACGGGAGTCGATGGAGTTTGACGTTGTTATCGTTGGGGCGGGTCCGTCG
>JBMYUJ010000046.1:11694-25918 GCA_049605255.1 Magnetospiraceae bacterium | reverse complement strand
AAACGTCTCTGTGTCGGGGTCGAGGTGCCGGAACAGTTGGCCGCGTTTCAGGCGCAGCGTCTGGCCACCGAAGGCCGTCTGTACACCTGGACCCGCATGACCCCAAAACGCGCTGATGCGCTTTTGGCGGGGGGCTCGCTCTATTGGGTGATGAAAGGGCGGTTCCGGGTGCGCCAGGCGATCACCGGTATCGAAACCGAGATGGACCCGGAGGGGCGCAAGATTTGTCGGATCGGGCTTGGTCCGGATTTGATCCCTGTCCGCCAACAACCGCAAAATGCCTTTCAGGGGTGGCGCTATTTGCAACCGGAGGACGCCCCGGCGGATGAGGGCGGCAGCGGGGCAGGGGAGGATCTGCCAGAGGCATTACGCGCGGAATTGCAGGCACTGGGCCTGTTGTAACGTGGATGCGGGGTGGGTTCAGCTCCAGCGGTTGGATTGTTGAACCAACCGGTCGTTCATTTCCCGCAGGCGCTTGAGCATGGTTTTCATCACCTTTTGCATCAACGGGTCCATGCGCTGATAGAAGATTTTGAACTCCTCGCGGGAAAGGGCAAGCACCTCCGTATCCTGGATGGCCACGGCCGCCGCATTGCGTTGGTGCTCTGGGTCGAACAGCGCCATTTCGCCAAACAGGTCTTCGGCACCCAATTTGCCCAGCACTTGGGGGTTTTCCTTGCGCACGCCTTTGCGAATTTCCACTGCGCCGGAGAGAATCAGATAGGTCTCGTTGGCGGTCTCTCCTTCATCGAAAATCAGGGAGTTTGCGGCAAATTTTTTACGGCGATATGGCGCTTTGGCTTCGGCCATGGAATCCCTATTATGACAAATTTGTTGATCCAGGGGGTACGGGGCACCCTATCAAGCGGCGTCGCGGGATGCTAGCTCTTCCACATACCAAGAATCCGTGCTATTGCACTGCAAAATTTTTAGAATAAGGGCGGACGAATGCACGAAATTATTGATGAATTGGAACGTCGGCGTGGTGCGGCGCGGCTCGGCGGTGGTCAGACCCGCATCGATTCCCAACACAAGAAGGGCAAATTGACGGCGCGGGAGCGGATCGAGCTTCTGCTGGACCATAATTCCTTCGAGGAATGGGACATGTTCGTGGAGCATCGCTGCACGGATTTCGGGATGGATAAGCAATCGATCCCGGGTGATGGCGTGGTCACCGGCCATGGCACCATTAACGGGCGCCTTGTTTTTGTCTTCAGTCAGGATTTCACCGTCTTCGGCGGGTCTCTCTCCCAAGCCCATGCGGAGAAGATCGGCAAGATCATGGACAAGGCCATTGCCGTTGGCGCGCCGGTTATCGGATTGAACGATTCGGGCGGCGCGCGGATTCAGGAAGGGGTCGATTCCCTTGCGGGATATGCGGATGTGTTTCAGCGCAACGTGCTGGCTTCGGGCGTGATCCCGCAGATCTCCATGATCATGGGGCCCTGCGCGGGCGGGGCGGTGTATTCCCCCGCCATGACTGACTTCATCTTCATGGTGAAGGATACCTCCTACATGTTCGTGACCGGACCGGACGTGGTAAAAACGGTGACCCATGAAACGGTGACCCATGAGGAACTGGGCGGCGCCATCACCCATACCACCAAATCCGGCGTCTCGGACAAAGCGTTCGAGAATGACGTGGATGCCATCATGAACCTGCGCCGGTTCATGGACTTCCTGCCGTCCTCCAATAAACAGCAACCGCCGGTGCGCCCCACCACGGATTCGATCCTGCGGCGGGAAATGTCGCTGGATACCCTGATCCCCGATAACCCGAACCAGCCTTACGACATCAAGGAATTGATCACCAAGGTGGTGGACGAAGGCGATTTCTTCGAAACAATGCCCGATTACGCGGGCAATATCGTGGTCGGTTTTGGGCGCATCGATGGCTCGACAGTCGGTTTCGTCGCCAACCAGCCCATGGTTCTGGCCGGATGCCTGGATATCAACAGCTCCATCAAGGCGGCCAGGTTCGTGCGTTTCTGCGATGCCTTCAATATTCCCATTGTGACCTTCGTAGACGTGCCGGGCTTCATGCCGGGGACCTCGCAGGAATATGGCGGCATCATCAAGCATGGTGCCAAGCTGCTGTATGCGTTTGCGGAAGCCACGGTACCAAAGGTGACCATCATCACCCGCAAGGCCTATGGCGGCGCCTATGATGTTATGAGTTCCAAGCATCTGCGCGGTGATGTGAACTTCGCCTGGCCCAGCGCGGAAATCGCCGTGATGGGGCCGAAGGGCGCGGTGGAGATCATCTTCCGCAAGGATATCGGCGATCCGGAAAAGATCGCGGCGCGCGAGCAGGAATACCGCGAACGATTCGCGAATCCGTTTATTGCCGGTCACCGCGGCTTTATCGACGATGTGATCATGCCCCATGATACCCGTCGACAGGTCGGTCGGGCCCTCGCCATGCTCAAGAATAAGGACCTGAAAAATCCGTGGCGCAAGCACGGCAATATCCCCCTTTAAAGACGTTCGAAACACCGCGCTAGCCGCGCGGGGAGTAGGACGAAAAGCCCAGAAACCCGGCAGTTTATCTGCCGGGTTTTTTCGTGCCTTGGGGTCCTTATACGCGCGTCAACCCTGTTGCCAAATGACAACAGTTTGGTGGTATTTTCAGAAAGAACTAAGAATCGCCCCAAAATTTATGAAAATTATCCTTGACCGGCCTGTGCAGGTAAGAAAGTGTTAATTTCATGGGAGTGCAATAAAAGCTGCATGTGACTGTAGCAACGGGCCGGAAATGTCACATACGGGATGTGACGGGCTCGGTTCACCAGACGAGAGGAAAAATTATGTTAGGATGCCCGAAGAGCGACGGAGTTGCGTTTAACGTTGCCGTGTATAACGAAACCGTGCGCGACATGGTTCAACGCAACGAATCCCACCATCAGTTCGAAGACCATTGGGCCGATACCCATCTGTACAAGGTCTTTGCCGCGACGGAACAAGAAGCCCGTGTCATCGCCGGGGAGCATTTCCCATCCGACCAGGGGTTCATCATTGCCGACATTACCGCGACCCACTGAGGCCGCTAAAAAAAACAACGTCTATTCCAGGGTACCTTCAAAGAACCGGTAGGTATCGAGTCCATCCAGGACGACCCCATCGAAACCGAGGTCGAGGATGGCACCATAGATAAAAGACTGTTCGTTGCCGAATAACAGGGACTGCCATTCGGGATCCCAGTACTGAACGAAATAACGATCGGGTTCACCCGGCATTGCGCTGTCAATCCACGCGGGAAAGCCGGGGGCCCAATCGTTTTTCCAATAATAGCGGTAGGATGCCGCGCTTCCCACATCCAGGTAGGCCAGCACCAGCCGCCTGGCCCCCAGCTTCTTGATTTTCAAGCCCGCCACCTGTTGCCGGTTCAGGTAGACTTTTCGGCGGTGGAATACATCCACGATCAGCAGATCGTAATTGGTGTTCGCCATCTCCAGAACGAACTCTTCCCGGCTGCCATAGGGGGCGCTGTCGCGCACCATGGCGTAATTCCGAATATCCTTGAGCCGTGTAATGCTGTTCGGGTTTTCGCCCTGAATGGGGGTCGGCACCGTCGGCAGGCGGTTTAAAGCCAGTCCCTTGGCGGGCGCGACGAAGGAGACATACCCCGCTTCCGCAGCCTGGGTATAGGCGCGCAGGATGGCCTCCGGTTCGGTCGCATAGTCCAGCACCAAGGGGATTAGTCCGGCGGTTTTCATGCGCGCCAGGATGTCCATATCCGCGCGGCGATCCTTTTCCGCGACGGGCGTACCCACCTCTGGTGTGCCGTAAAAAACGCCGTCGAGTAAGATACCATCCAAGGATTTTATGTAGGTTGCCGCCAAGGGCATGGTATCTGGATCGAGGTCATCCACCTTGGTGAGCAAGTCGCGCCCGCCTTTGGCGATGACCACAAAGTTCCGGTCATAGGCGCGGGCGAACCCGGCAATATCTTGCACGAGGCGCCGCATATCCTCTTTGTAATCGCGGAGTGTGGCGGCCGGGCCTGGGGGAGGCTCGACGCCGGGCAGCTGCGCCGGAGACTGCGGGTTGGCGGCGGGTGGGGCGACATCCGGCGCGCCCAACAGCGGCACCGGTTGATCCACGTTTTGTTGCGCCGATGCGGGCGCGGTCGCGCCCAGGAGCACGCCCAAGAGCAGAAGAATCGCGCCGAAGCGCCTGGGAGATAATATTCTGATGATTACCATTCTGCCTGTTTTTACCGCGCCATCACCAAATATTGAAGCGGTTTGAGATGCGGAACGTTCCTTGCGTGCCAAGATAAACCCAAGAACAATTTTTCAAGGGAGGCATTCATGCGTTGGCTTTCGGTCTTTTTGGTGGCGTTTTTTCTGTGGGGCGGCGCCCTGCGCGCGCATGCCGCCGAGGTTCCGACCAGCTGGCCGCGGGATTGGCCGCGGACGAATTTCGCCAAAACCAGCATCGACTATGCCGAAATATTGTCTGGCGGGCCGAAGAAGGACGGCATCCCCGCCATCGACGCGCCGAAATTCGTTCCCCTTTCAGAGGCTGCGGCACTCAGCGATACAGAAGTTAGCGATACAGAACCCGTGATCGCGTTGGAGATCAAGGGCGATGCCCGCGCCTATCCGCTGGGTATTCTCACCTGGCATGAGATCGTCAACGATACCGTCGGCGGGGTGCCGGTAACCGTCACCTACTGCCCGTTATGCAATGCGGGGATCGTATTTGATCGCAGGATTCAGGGGCGCGTATTGGATTTCGGCACCACGGGCAAGCTCCGTAATTCTGATCTGGTGATGTATGACCGGCAGACGGAATCCTGGTGGCAGCAATTTTCCGGCGAGGCCATTGTGGGGGAAATGACCGGCACGGAATTGACGATGCGTCCCGCCCGGATCGAGAGCTTTGGACGGTTTCGCGCGCAACATCCGAACGGCAAACTGCTGGTACCCAATGATCCAGACAGGCGCCGCTATGGGGAAAACCCCTATGTGGGTTATGACAGCGCGGCGGCGCCCTTTCTCTACCGGGGCGACTTACCCGAAAACCTTCCGCCCATGATGCGGGTCGTGGTGGTGGAGGGGCGGGCCTGGACTCTCCCCTTGCTGCGCGAACGCGGTGTCATCGACGCAGGCGATTTGCAGATAACCTGGGAGGCGGGCCAGAACTCCGCCCTTGATACGGCGAAGATTGCCCAGGGGCGTGATGTGGGCTCGGTCGCGGTGACCCAAAATGGCGAAGCCGTCGTCCATCATGTGACCTTCGCCTTCGTGTTTCATGCCTTCCACCCGGACGGGAAAATTTTCTCGGAATGGAATTGACCCCGGCGGTGGATTGGGGTGAAGTCTGCCGTCGTTAAGGACGGGAGATGTCATGACCATCAAAATCGCGAAGCGCGGGACCGTATCGGCCTTTGTGGCCATGGATGTGATGCGCGCCGCCAATACCCGCGAAGCCGCGGGCAATGCGGTCTACCATCTGGAGGTGGGCCAGCCGGGCACCAAGGCGCCTGATGGCGTTTTGGATGCGGTGGAAAAGGCCATGCGAGAAAAGCTTTTGGGCTATACGGATGCGCTTGGCATACCGGAACTCAGGCATCGGCTCGCGCACCATTATCAAGAGGTTTACGGGGTTTCCGTGGATCCGCAGCGGATTATCGTGACCACGGGCTCGTCCGGTGGTTTTCTCCTCAGCTTCCTCGCGGCCTTCGAACCGGGGGATCGCATTGGCATTTGCAGCCCGGGCTATCCCGCGTATCGGAATATTCTGAAGGCACTGGGGTATGAGGTGGTGGACCTGCTTGTGGGACCCGACACCCACTATCAGCCAACCCCTGCGATCTTGGATGCCCTGGACCGTCCTTTGGAAGGATTGGTGGTCGCGAGCCCGTCCAATCCCACGGGGAGCATGCTGAGCGCCGAGGCCCTGAAAGACCTGATCGATTATTGCAAGGCCGCCGGAACCCGCTTGATCTCGGACGAAATCTACCACGGCATCACCTTTGGACAGAAAGCGGAGACGGCGCTGTCCTTTACCGATGACGTGATCGTGGTGAATAGTTTTTCCAAATATTTTTCCATGACCGGCTGGCGCCTGGGATGGGTGATCCTGCCCGAGGATATGTTGCGCCCGGTGGAATGCCTGACCCAAAGTTTCTTCATCTCCCCGCCGGCGGTGTCCCAATATGCGGGGCTGGCGGCATTGGATCAGCGCCCGGTGCTGGATGCGATTGTGCAGGGCTATGCCCGCAACCGGGAGACCCTGTTGGCCGAGCTGCCAAAGGCCGGGTTTACCACTTTCGCGCCGCCCGATGGGGCGTTCTACCTTTATGCGGATGTGGGCCATCTGACCGACGACAGCCAGGAATTTTGCCAACGCATGCTGACGGAAACCGGGGTGGCGGCGACGCCCGGCATCGATTTCGATCCCACCCGGGGGCATCGGTTCCTGCGGTTTTCCTTCGCCGGAAAACACGCGGATATGGTGGGCGCCGCCAAGGTTCTGAGAGAATGGTTGGCGTGACCGGTTATTCGTATCGCAGGGCGTCGATGGGGTTGAGCCGCGCCGCCCGGCGGGCCGGGTAAAAGCCGAAAAACACCCCGACAATCACCGAGGCGCCCAGGGCGATTCCCACCGTATAGGGGCTCATGGCGACGGGCCATTCCCCCCATTCGGAAAGGGCGACTGTCCCCGCGAGGCCGAGCGCGAGGCCGATGCCGCCGCCCGCCAGGCAAAGCGTCACCGCTTCCACCAAAAACTGGGTGAGGATATCGCCGCGCCGGGCGCCCAAGGCCATGCGCAAGCCGATCTCCCGGGTGCGCTCGGTCACCGAAACCAGCATGATATTCATGATTCCGATGCCGCCGACCAGCAGGGAGATACCGGCAGTTGCCGCGAGCAAGAGCCCCAAGGTGGTTTCGGTCTCGTTGCGGGTGCGGATCAGGTCCGCCACATTGCGTACGGTAAAATCATTGGGGCCAACCCCGTCGCCAATCCGGCGCGCCCGCAAGACGGCTGCGATGTCCTTTTGCGCGACCGACAAATCCACGCCATTGGCGATCTCGATCACAATCTGGGTGATATGGTCGGGCACGGTGGGATGGCTGCCAATAATGCGCCGCCGCCCGGTGGTGATCGGAATCATGATGAAATCGTCCCGGTCCGCCCCCCAACTGGTCAGGCCTTGTTCCGCCATCTGACCAATTACCTGGAAGGGGACATTCTTGATGCGGATTGTCGTGCCCAGGGGCGCTGGACCGCCGAACAGTTCCCGCGCCACGGTCTGGCCCAAGACCACGACCTTGGCCCCGCTGCGCACCTCTCGGTCGGTAAAGGAACGGCCATCGGCCACGGTCCAATCACGCACCTCGATAAACGGGGCATGCACCGCATAGACCGAGGTGCGCCAATTCACGCCCCCGGCAACCACGGGCACCGCGCGTCGCAATTGCCCGGCGATTTGCGCCACGGTGGGGACTTGGTCCAAAATGGCTTGTAGATCGCCATCGGAAAAAGGTGGGGCGGACTCCGCGCCGCCGCGCCGTCCCCCCACATTGCTGGACCCGGATCGGACCGTCAGCAAATTTGCGCCCAGACCCAGGATTCGCTCTTCTACCACCTGTTTCGCACCGGTGCTGATGGAGATCATGATGATGACCGAACCCACCCCGATGATAACCCCCAACATGGCCAAAATACTGCGCAAGGCATTCAGCTTCAGGGCCTGGAACGCGATGGTGAAGGAGGTCCAGAAGGTCACGACCGGTCCTCCACGATCCTGCCGTCCCGGAATTCCAACCGGCGCCGGGCGCGGGCGGCAATATCGCGCTCATGGGTGACCAGGAGGATGGTGATCCCGTCCCGGTTCAAGTCCTCGAACAGGTCCATAATGTCGTTGGAGGTCTTGGAATCGAGGGCCCCTGTGGGTTCGTCCGCCAGCAAAATCGCCGGTTCATTTACCAGCGCCCGGGCGATGGCCACCCGCTGCTGCTGCCCGCCGGAAAGCTGTGACGGATGATGGCCGGTCCGATCGGACAGCCCCACCCGGTCCAGGCAATTCCGCGCCCGTTGGCGATGGTCGGGCGTTTTGCGCCGGGCGTAGAGCAGGGGAAGGATAACATTGTCGAGGGCGCTGGTTCGGGCCAGCAGGTTGAAGGTTTGAAACACGAACCCGACCACCTCGTTGCGGAAATCCGCCAGTTTGCCGGGGCCCAGATGCACCAGATCGCGTCCGGCGACAGTGAGGCCGCCGGAGGTTGGCGAATCCAAGGCCCCCAGCAGGTTCATAAACGTGGACTTGCCCGACCCGGAAGCGCCGGTGACCGCCACATAGGCGCCGGGTTCAATGGTCAGGCTCACACCGTCCAGCGCCTTCACATCCGAACCGCCCAGGCGATAGGTCTTCCGAAGGTCTTGGCAGGCGATAAGCGGTGTCATTCCTCGGGGGCCCGGATTCGGGTGACAATGGTCATCCCCTCAGTGATCGAGTCGCCGCTGACCTCGGAGAGCGCGCCGTTTTCCATCCCGATGGTCACCTTGCGGGGGGTGACCTTGCCGTCAGCCCCCAGACTCCATATAGCGCCTTGGCGCTGACCTTCTGTGGCGCCTGGCCCACGTCGGCGGGGGGCGGGGGGGACTTCTACGCCTGCGGCGATCAGGGATTCGGCCTTGCCCCGGGGGCGAAATCGCAAGGCGGTCGTGGAGACGTGCAACACATCTTTGGCGATGCCTGTCTCGATTTCCACATTGGCGGTCATGCCGGGCAGCAGCAGGTTTTCAGGGTTCGCGGCGGTGATGACCACCGTATAGGTCACCACATTGTCTTCCCGGGTCGGCGCCAGACGGACCTGGCGGACGGCGCCTTGGAAGGTGCGCGCGGGATAGGCATCCACCGAGAATCGGACGTTTTGACCGGTGCTGACCTGACCGATATCTGCCTCATCCACTTGGGCATCGATTTCAATCTGCGCCAGATCGTTGGCGATCAAAAACAGGCGGGGGGCGGACAGGCTGGCTGCGACAGTCTGGCCCACCTCGATGGCCCTCTCGACAACCACGCCATCGATGGGGGAGCGAATATCCGCCCGGGAAAATTGAATTTTGGCGTTGTCCAATGCCGCTTCCCGCTGGGTGACCACGGCCTCGGCATTCTTCAATTGCGCCTGGGCGATGCGGAGGTCTGCCTCGGCGCCTTCATGCGCTGCTTGGGCATCATCCAGTACGGATTGCGAGGTGGTGCCGCGCCCGACCAAGGCCTCCGCGCGGGTCAGATCGGCGCGGGTTTTCTTGAGGCTGGCTTCGGCGCGCATAATGGCGGCTTTCTGGACGGTCACACCGGCGCGGGCGATGGCGAGCACGGCCTCGGCTTCGCGCACGTCGGTCTCCAGGGTGCTGGCATCAATCCGTGCCAGAACCTCGCCTTTTGTGACCTGGTCACTGAAATCCACAAAAATTTCGCTGATATTGCCGGACAGGCGGGAGCCGACCTCCACCTCGACCCGCGCACGCACCGCGCCAGAGGAGGAGACGGTGCGAATCACATCGCCGCGCGTTACCTTTTCCGTGCGAATATCGAAGCTATCGGGGCCGCCTGAAAACAGGGCATCCCGATAATACCAGCCGCTGGTCCCGGCGATCAGAAGCACGCATAGGAAGGCAAATATTTTCAATGAATTCGATCCTGCTCTTGCTTGTATCTGGGTCGTATCAGGAGTCTATGGTCCGGGGCGCGGTTTCTCTACGTAAAAAGCATGTGAGATCGTACGGGCTGGTTCACGGTCTGTCGAAACAAGGCTATTTATGGATGGAAAACCGGGCGGAACGAGGGCAGGTATGATCATGAACCAAGAGAAGAAAGTCACCGCGGCAATCATTGTTATCGGTGACGAGGTGCTCTCTGGGCGCACCCGGGATGCGAATATCCAATTTCTAGCCTCGGCGCTGGGAGAAATGGGTATCCAACTCGCTGAAGCGCGGGTCATCCCCGATGATCAGGAGAGGATCGTGGAGGCCGTCAATACCCTGCGCAAGGCCTGCGACTATGTGTTTACCACGGGCGGGATCGGCCCCACCCATGATGACATCACCGCCCAATCGGTGGCCCAGGCGTTCGGCGTTTCCATTGAACGCAATGCGGAGGCCGAGTCGCGATTAAAATCCCATTATCGACCGCAAGATTTGAATGCGGCGCGGCTCTCTATGGCCGATATCCCCGTTGGGGCCACGCTAATCGATAATCCCATCAGCAAGGCGCCCGGATTCGCACTGGAGAATGTTTTTGTGTTGGCCGGGGTGCCCAATATTGCACAAGCCATGTTTGACGGTATTCGGCCACAGTTGACTGGCGGTGCGCGCGTCCTTTCGCAGACCCTGACCGCCGAGGTGCAGGAAGGTCGGATGGCGGCAGGACTTGGCGGACTCGCACAAAAATATCCTTCCGTATCTTTCGGCAGTTATCCCTATTTTCGCCCCGGCCAATTTGGCGTATCCATTGTGGTCCGGTCAACGGATGCCGATTTGCTGCGCAGCGCCGCGGCTGAGGTGGCCGACCTGATGCGATCCTTGGGGGGTGACCCTAGGGTCGGATCGTTTTAGGTAGGATCGCTAGACGCGATCCTACCTAAAACGTGAATCCGCCCTGGTCCTTAAGATGAGAGGGCGATTCAGGACTTAATTTGTCTCAAATCATGAGTCAAATTAAGGCGATCGCACTTTAGAGTGGAAGAGCAATCACAATCATGAACCCGTTTCGCCGCCGCAAACCAGATCCGTTCACGCCCCATCACAAGCGGGCGTTGGGCTTTATGATGGGGCATCTTCTGGTGGGGACCCTGGGCGGATTCGCCTTTGGCGGGCTGCTGCTGTTTTTCGATGTCGGCGGGCTCGGTACCTTGGTTTTTGAATCCTCAGAACCCGCATTAGCTTTGTTCCTCCTGTTTTTTGGTCTCTTCGTCACCTTTGGGTCCATCGGCATGGCCGCCGGTGTGATGTCTCAAGGGCAAGAACGCGATTGAGTGGCGCACAGAGGGCCCTATAATGCGAGCTATGAAGCTGCAAAGAGAAATCACCCGCTGGGATCACCGGTTCATGGACCTAGCCAAGCATATCGCCTCTTGGTCCAAGGATCCCAGCACCAAGGTTGGATCGGTCATCGTCGATGGGCGGCGGGTTGTCGCCACGGGTTTTAATGGCCTGCCGACCGGCGTAGAAGATACTATTGGTCGCCTGCATGACCGGGAGCTGAAATATCAGCTGGTGGTTCATGCAGAGCGCAATGCCATCATCGGCGCGCGGCAAAATCTGAGCGGTTATTCGCTGTATGTCTGGCCGATGATGCCGTGCAGCGTCTGCGCCGCGATGATCATCCAGGCGGGGATATCCGAGGTTCTAGCGCCGGTGAACGATAATCCCCGTTGGGTCGATAGTTTCGCGCTGACCGAGGAGATGTTCGCGGAAGCGGGAATCGATCTCATTGTCATGGACGCGCCGCAAGACGAGTCATTATCGTATTTTTAAGGGTTTGCGCCGATAACTGATCGTTAAGGTGATTGGCCCCGCTTTCCGTCGCTTGTGGTTGGGCGCTTGCGGTTGGGAAGCCTGCACCCTATTTTGGGCCGCGCCGACGGTGCCAAATGATTCCTGCACCCGGCGACCTTCCAGAAATTTTCAGGGTTCGGACGTATTATGGCAGGCCACTCAAAGTTTAAGAACATCATGTACCGCAAGGGCGCGCAGGATAAGAAGCGCGCCAAGGAATTCGCTAAGCTTTCCCGCGAAATCATCGTTGCCGCGAAAATAGGTGGCGGAGATCCGGATTCGAACGCCCGGCTGCGCTCTGCCATCATCGCGGCCCGGTCGCAATCCATGCCAAAGGATAATATCGAACGGGCCATCAAGCGCGGCACCGGGGAAACCGGCGAAGAGGCGAATTATGAGGAAGTGCGTTACGAGGGCTATGGCCCCGGCGGCGTCGCCCTGATCGTCGAGGCTCTCACCGACAACCGGAACCGGACGGCTGCCGAAGTGCGCACCGCCTTCGCCAAGAACGGCGGCAATATGGGGGAAACCGGATCGGTGGCCTTCATGTTCGAACGGGTGGGGCGTGTGGTCTATCCCGGTGATACCACGGATAACGACAGCATGTTTGAAGCCGCGCTTGAGGCGGGCGCTTCTGATGTGGCCTCGGATGGTGAAAGTCACGAGATTATCTGTGATCCCAATGATTTGAACACCGTTCGTGATGCATTGGCGGAGCAATTTGGCGATCCCGAATCGGCGGGATTGGATTGGAAACCGTCGACCACCACGCCGCTGGAGGAAGAACAGGCCCGCACATTGTTCAAGCTTATCGAAGTGCTGGACGACAATGACGATGTGCAAAGCGTTTCCGCCAATTTCGATGTGTCCGACGAAATCATGGAAAGGTTGAGCGCCTGAGATGCGTCTGCTCGGTCTCGACCCCGGCCTGCGCCAAACGGGGTGGGGCATCTTGGATACCGATGGCAATCGCCTGAAACATGTGGCAGATGGCGCCGTGACCACGGACCCGAAGCTGGACCTGGCCCGGCGCCTTGTCACCTTGCATGATGAGCTTCTCAAGGTGATCGACCAGTATCGGCCCGGTGAAGCCGCAATTGAAGAAACCTTCGTGAACAAAAACCCCACGACGACCTTGCGCCTGGGGCAGGCGCGGGGGGTGGTGGTGTTGGTGCCCGCCCGGGTGGGGCTGCCGGTGTTCGAATATTCCGCCAACAAGATCAAGAAATCCGTCGTCGGCGGCGGCCATGCGGCCAAGGAGCAAGTGCAAATGATGGTGCGCATGTTGCTACCTGGCTGTGATCTGAAAACTCCGGACGCGGCGGATGCGTTGGCAGTGGCCATTTGTCATGCCCATCACCGGGCGACGCTGAATCGCCATGCGGAGGCGATCATATGATTGCCAAGCTGCGCGGTAGAGTGGACTCGCAAGGCGATGACTGGGCCGTCATCGATGTGGGCGGTGTGGGCTATCTGATTTTTTGCTCGGGCAAGACACTGTCCAGCCTGCCCCCAGAGGGCGAGGCGGTGGAAGTGCATGTGGAGACTCATGTGCGCGAAGACCATATCCATCTGTATGGGTTCATCTCCGCGGCGGAGCGGGAATGGTTCCGGTTGTTGAATTCGGTGCAAGGGGTGGGGTCCAAGGTGGCCTTGGCGATCCTGGGTGCCTTGACGCCGGAAACCATTTTGCAGGCCATCGCCGCGCAGGACAAAACCGCCATCACCCGGGCGCAAGGGGTGGGGCCCAAGCTTGCCGCCCGGATCGTCAACGAGTTGAAGGATAAAGCGGGCGCCATGGCCATCGGCGCCATGCCCGCAGTCACATCAGCGAAAGGCGCAGCGACTGTCCCAACGGCCCCGGCCTTGGATATGTCTGGCGAAGCCGTCTCAGCCCTGGTCAATCTGGGATATGGCCGGACGGAAGCCTTTACCGCTGTTGCGACGGCGGGCCGCAATTTGGGGGAGGGCGCTTCTGTCGAAGCCTTAATCAAGGGCGGTTTGAGCGTCCTGGCGGAGGCCTGAGCCGATGACGGAGGACCGCCTGATCACCCCTGAACGGGGCGAAACCGATACGGGGGAGGCCAGCTTCCGCCCCCTGGCCCTCGATGATTTTACCGGGCAAAAGCAGGTCTGCGACAATCTCCAGGTCTTCATCCAGGCGGCGCGCAGCCGGGAAGAGGCCATGGACCATGTTCTGTTCCATGGGCCGCCCGGATTGGGCAAAACCACATTGGCGCAAATCGTCGCCCGGGAGCTTGGGGTGAATTTTCGCGCGACCTCCGGGCCGGTGTTGATCAAGGCCGGAGATTTGGCGGCTTTGCTGACTAATCTGGAACCCCGCGATGTGTTGTTCATCGATGAAATCCACCGCCTTAATCCTGCCATCGAGGAAGTCCTCTATCCGGCGATGGAGGATTTTCAGTTGGACCTGATCATCGGCGAAGGTCCGGCGGCCCGTTCGGTCCGGATCGATCTCAACCAATTTACCCTGATCGGGGCGACCACCCGGTCGGGCCTGATCACCACGCCGTTGCGGGATCGTTTCGGCATTCCGCTCCGCATGGCGTTTTACGATCCAGCGGAACTGGCCCGCATCGTGGCGCGCGGCGCCCGTGTCTTGGGCATGGGGTTGACCGATGAAGGGGCGTTGGAAATCGCCCGCCGGTCGCGGGGTACGCCCCGGGTGGCGGGGCGGCTGTTGCGC
>JBMYUJ010000046.1:0-11684 GCA_049605255.1 Magnetospiraceae bacterium | reverse complement strand
GGATTTCGCCGCCGTGGCGGGCAAGGACCCGGTAGATGCGAAAATTGCCGACGCCGCCCTCAACCGGTTAGAGGTGGATGGCATGGGTCTTGATGCCATGGACCGCCGCTACCTTGGATGTATCGCCGAGAATTATCGCGGTGGGCCCGTGGGCGTGGAAACCCTGGCGGCGGCGCTGTCTGAACAGCGGGATACCATCGAGGAAGTGATCGAGCCCTATCTGATTCAGCAGGGCCTGTTGATGCGCACGCCGCGCGGCCGAATGTTGGCGGATGGGGGATACCGGCATTTGGGGCTGACGCCGCCGCCGGTTCAGACCGGCGCGCCGGATCTGTTTGACCCGATCAACGAGGAAGGGACCTAAGTAAATGGCAAATCCAGGTAAACTGGTGGGCAAGGAACATCATTTCCCGGTCCGGGTGTATTACGAGGATACGGACGCGGCGGGGATCGTGTTCTACGCCAATTACCTGCGTTATGCGGAACGGGCGCGCAGTGAGTTTCTGCGCCTGATCGGGTTTGAAAACAGTACGGTCAAAGCCGAACATGGCGTGGTGTTCGCCGTGCGCCGCTGCGAAGTGGATTACCTGCGCCCGGCCCGGTTGGATGACCGGTTGGACATGGTCACCCGGATTATCAAGATCGGCGGTGCCTCCACCGTCATGTCTCAGGATGTATTCCTGGACGGCCAGGCGCTGGTGAAAATCGTCATCGTTTTGGTGTGCATGACCGACGAAGCCGGGGCGACCCGTATCCCAGCGCCGCTGCGCGAAAAGTTTGAAGAATTTCTGATATCCGAGACCTAAAGGGAAAAGACAATGGAACCCAGCGTCATCGATGCGGTAACGGTCGCGGGCTCAGTGGACCCCGTGGATCTGTCTATGATCGCGTTGTTCATGCGCGCCGATATCGTCGTCAAAGCGGTGATGATCATCTTGTTGCTCGCCTCAGTCTGGAGCTGGGCAATCATCCTCGACAAATCCTTCCGGCTGCGCCGTCTGAACGCCAAGGCCAATAAGTTCGAAAACGCGTTCTGGTCGGGCGGGTCCCTGGAAGACCTTTACGATCGTATCGGTGATAAGCCCGCTGATCCCATGACTGCCGTTTTCGCCGCCGCCATGAAGGAATGGCGACGATCAGCAGCCCGTGGCATGGATAACGCCGAAACCATGCGCACCCATGTGGCCGACCGGGTGGACCGGATCATGGCGGTCACCGTCAGCCGGGAAATGGACCGGGTGGAACGGCAAGTCACCTTCCTCGCCTCCACCGGATCGACGGCGCCGTTTATCGGCTTGTTCGGCACCGTTTGGGGCATCATGAACAGCTTTCATGCCATCGCCACCAGCAAGAATACCTCCTTGGCCGTGGTGGCGCCGGGCATTGCCGAGGCGCTGTTCGCCACCGCTTTGGGGCTGGTCGCGGCGATCCCCGCCGTGATTGCTTTCAATAAGATTTCGAAAGACCTGGATCGCTATGCCGGGCGGCTGGAGTCCTTTTCCAGCGAGTTCTCCGCCATATTGTCGCGCCAAATGGAGGATTACAAACCCGACTATTACGGCAAGCCGGAGGAAGAGACGACGGGCGATCTTATTCGCCGTCGCAGGATTTAAACCATGGGTGCATCCTTGCAAGGCAGTGGCGGCGGGCGCGGACGCGGGCTTCGCCGTCGAAGCGGTTACCGCCCCATGGCGGAAATCAACGTCACCCCCATGGTGGACGTGATGCTGGTGCTGCTGGTGATCTTCATGGTCACCGCGCCCTTGTTAACCGTGGGGGTCCGGGTGGATTTGCCGAAAACCAGCGCGGGCCCGGTTTCCGGGAGCGACGAGCCCGTCGCCATCACCGTGCGCCAGGATGGCGGTGTCTTCATCCAGGATACGGAGATCGAGCTGGCGGGCCTGGCCAACAAGCTGCGCGCGGTAACCCAGAATAATCCGGAGGTGCGGATCTTCGTGCGCGGAGACAAGGCGGTGGATTACGGGCGCGTCATGCAGGTGATGGGCGCCATCAATGCCGCCGGGTATCTGAAGGTCGCGCTGATCACGAATAAGGCCGAAGACGGCGAGGGCGAAGGACGCTAATTCCATGCGCGCCGGGTTTGTCATTTCATTGGGGCTGCATGTGGCGATCATCGTGATCGCTTATTTAGGCCTGCCCCATATGCGGACCCGTGATTTTGTGACCGACGCGCCGGTGGTGGTCGACCTGATCGATATTGCCGAGACCACCAACGTGCCCACGGCGCCGGAAAAGACACCAGACGAACCGCCCAGGGAAACGCCCACGCCACCCAAGAAACCAGAACCGGACCCGCCAAAGCCCGACCCCGTGCCCGAACCGCCGAAGGAACCGGAACCGGAACCGGAACCCGCGCCGCCGCCGGAGCCCGACCCGGTTCCCGTGCCAAAGCCAGAACCAGAACCAGAACCGATTCCTGAACCGGAACCCGCACCTGCGCCAGAACCCGATCCCGTGCCCGCGCCAGAACCGGAACCGGAACCGGAGCCGACCCCGCCACCGCCGCAGCCAGAGCCGGAACCCGCGCCCACGCCGGAACCGACGCCGGAGCCCGACCCCGCGCCGGAACCGGAACGGGTGCAAACACCGGAGCAGGACCCGGGCCCGAAACCGCCGGACGCCCTGGCCAAGGCGGCGCCGAAGAAGAAACCGAAGCCACCGGATGATTGGACCACGGTGTTGAAGACGGTCGAGCGTATCGAATCACGCCCGCGTCCGCGCCCGCAAACCCCGGAGCCGAAACCGAACGAGGATTTCACCTCGACCATTACGCAGGCCTTATCGACCAAGCCCGCGGCCTACGATCCCAGCAAGTCGATGACAGCCAGCGAATTGGATGCGCTGCGGTCTCAACTGGCGCGCTGCTGGAGCCCGCCCATCGGGTCGGTGGATGCGCAAAACCTGGTGATCGAGGTGCGGCTTCGGGTGAATCCGAACCGGACAGTGGCCAGTGCGGAAATTGTCGACAAGGCGCGCATGCGGTCTGACCCGTTCTTCCGCGTGGCGGCGGAAAGCGCGGTGCGGGCTTTTGGGGATCGCCGTTGCACGACGCTCCAACTTCCGCCACAAAAATATGATTTTTGGAAAACCATGATTGTGGAATTCGACCCAAGGGAGATGTTTGGCCGATGAAAGCCTTTGTATTGGTGCCGCGCCTCGCCGTCCTGTTGCTGCTGTTCGCCGTGATGGCGCCGGGCATGGCCGCCGCCCAGGATGATACGCCGCGGGTGACGGTCACCGATGGCCAGCCAAAGCCCCAACCCATTGCGATTACGGATTTTATCGGCCTGGATACCCGCACAACGGAGCTGGGGGCGGAAATATCCAATGTGATTGCCGCGGATCTGGAACGGTCCGGCCTGTTCCGGCCCATCCCCAAAAGCGCCTTCATCCAGACCTCGCTGTCCATGGATCTGGTGCCCCGGTTCGGCGATTGGCGGATCATCGGCGCGCAAACCCTGGTGCAGGGCAAGGCGGAGTTTGTGGAAGACGGGCGGATCAAGGTGGAATTCCGCCTTTGGGATAGTTTTTCAGAACAGCAGATGATCGCGCTCGCCTACCATACGGTACCGGAGAACTGGCGGCGCATCGCCCATATCATTTCCGATGCCATCTACAAACGGCTGACCGGCGAGGATGGCTATTTCGATACCCGCATCGTCTATATCGCGGAAAGCGGCCCGGCCAATGCGCGGATCAAACGGCTCGCCATCATGGATCAGGATGGCGCCAATCACCGGTTCCTGACCGATGGCAGCGCTTTGGTGCTGACCCCCAGGTTCTCGCCGACCCTGCAGGAAATCACCTATATGTCCTACTACCAGAACACGCCCCGGGTTTACGTGTTCAACATCGATAGTGGGCGGCAGGAGCTGTTGGGCGATTTTCCGGGCATGACCTTCGCCCCCCGATTCTCTCCGGACGGTAACGGGGTGATCATGAGCATGGCCCAAGGGGGCAATACGGAAATCTTTACCATGGATTTGCGCACCCGGCGGGTGCGGCAATTGACCCGGCATCCGGCCATCGATACCTCGCCCAGTTTTTCCCCCGATGGGCGCGCGGTGGTGTTCAATTCCGACCGGGGCGGTTCGCAACAGCTTTACGTGATGGATTCCGGCGGTGGCAATGTGCGCCGCATAAGCTTTGGCGATGGCCGTTATGCGACGCCGGTCTGGTCCCCGCGCGGGGATTATATCGCCTTCACCAAGATCAGCGGCGGCCGGTTCTATATCGGTGTGATGCGCCCCGATGGCAGCGGCGAGCGGCTGCTGACCCAGGGCTATCTGGTGGAAGGGCCCACCTGGGCGCCCAATGGCCGGGTCTTGATGTTCTTCAAGGAGTTCCCCCTAACCAACGGGGTGACCAGCCGGGTCTATTCCATCGACCTGACCGGGTATAACGAGCGGGAGGTGAAAACACCTGTCGGTGCTTCAGACCCCGCATGGTCGCCCTTGATTCCGTAAGGGGCGGTTTTTATAGTTCGCAGCGGTTCGATGTCCCGGCGAAACTCTTGCTGAGTTAATGGAAAAATAACCTGCGCAGATTATAAATGCAGGTTAACTTCCGCCGGAAGCGCGCTGCGCTGTGAGCGGCGTTATCGCTCATATCTCAAAAGGTCCCAATAGGGGGAAAATATGCGTTTGAAATTCCTTAGTATTTTTGCCGCTGTGCTGCTCATCACGGGTTGCTCTACGTCTGATCAGAGCGGCGGCGATGGCGCCGGCGATTCGGGAACCATGACGGCCCAGCAAGAACTGGTCAGCATCGGTGACCGCGTATTCTTCGATACGGACAGCTACCGTCTGCGGTCTGATGCGCAAGCGACCCTGCGCCAGCAGGCGCCGCTGATCACCACCCGCAATTTGATCGTGACCATCGAAGGCCATGCGGATGAACGGGGTACCCGGGAATACAACTTGGCCCTGGGTGATCGTCGCGCCAATGCGGTGCGGGAATTCCTGGTTGGCCTCGGCGTGTCTCCGAGCCAGGTGCGGACCATCTCCTATGGCAAGGAACGGCCCGATGCCCTCGGCCATAATGAAACCGCTTGGTCGCAAAACCGCCGTGGCGTGACGGTGATTACCTCCGCCGGAAGCTAATTGACCGCCGCGTGGCCAATTTAGTTTTAAGAAGCGCCCGTCCGTTCTTCCTGAACGGGCGGGCGCCTTATTTTTGCCGTGGGACTTTTTCATTGTGGCAGCCATGCTGCTTTCGTTACCGAACTTAGGGATTCCCCCATGAGGTATCTTTTCACCGTCGCTTCTGTCGCCGTTGTCCTGACCGGGTTGACCGCTACCGCGCCCGCCATGGCGCAGGATGCGGAATATCGCGTACTCTATGATCGGATAAGCCGATTGGAGCGGGACATTCGTGCCCTGAATCGGTCCGCTTACCAAAATGGTGGCGCGCCTGCGGAAAGCCAAAATGCAGGTACCCAGGCCGCGCCGGGCTCAAGTGCCTACATGTCGGTGCGGGTTGGGGAACTAGAAACGCAGATTCGCAATATGACCGGGCAGATCGAACGCCTGGAATTCGAGGTGCGGGAACTTAAAAACCGGATCAATCTGCTGACCGGAGAACCTTCTGCCGCATCCTCTTCCCTGGGCAACGGTCAGCCCAATTATGAATCCCCCGCTTATGGCGGTAACGCCGGAAATGCCAACCCATCCGCGCCATCTGGTGGCGGTGCTGAACGGTATGACCCCCGGTTTTCCAACAATGGTGCTTCTGACAGCCAACCGTCGGGAGGTGTATTGGGAACCTTGACCCGGGAGGAATTGGAAATGGCCCGGCCGGGTGGCACGCCCGCACCGTCGACCCCGGGCGCGCCGCAATCCCTGAATACGCCCACGACCACGGCGGGTGGCGGCGGGCCTCGCGGCAGCTACGAGGCGGCGCGGACGCTGCTGTTCCGGCAAGATTGGCCGGGCGCTGAATCCGCTTTCAAGGCGTTTATTACCGACAACCCAGAGGACCCCCTGGTGCCCAATGCCCGGTATTGGTTGGGTGAAACCCACTATGTCCGGGGTGATTACAACGAGGCAGCCCGGGTCTTCCTGGAGGCCTATAGCACCGCGCCGGATTCTGCCAAGGCGCCGGATTCCCTGCTGAAACTGGGGATGTCCATGGCGGCGCTTGGCAAAAAGCGGGAGGCCTGTGCTTCTTTCAAGAAGCTGTTGCAGGATTACAGCAGCTCTGCCCCCCATATCCAGGATATGACCCGCCAACAGCAAACCCGGAACGGGTGTTAGGTCCCGTTTCAGACGGCCTATTTGCCGAACTGATGGCGGCGCTGGCGCCTTTTGAAACACGCCCCCATCTTGCCGTGGCGGTTTCCGGCGGCGCCGATAGTCTGGCGTTGGCCATTTTAGCTCATCGCTGGGCGACCCAGCGTGATGGTACGGTATCGGCGTTGATTGTCGATCATGGATTGCGGCCAACCTCGGCACGGGAGTCCCAAGCCACCAAGTCATTGCTTTCCGGTCTCGGGATCGATGCCCACATCTTGCCCTGGCGCGGTGCGAAACCCGTGACCGGCATTCAGGCGGCAGCCCGGGCGGCCCGCTATGATCTATTGGAAGCCTGGTGCCGGGAGCAGGGGGTGCTGCATCTTTTGACCGGGCATCACAGGGACGACCAAATCGAAACCTATGCGATCCGCCTGGCATCCAATAGTGGCCCCATGGGGCTGTCGGGCATGTCTCCGTTGCGGGAAATGGCGGCGGTGCGCCTGTTGCGTCCCCTGTTGTCCGTGCCAAAAACCCGATTGCGGGATACAGTGGAAAAAGAGGGATTGTCGTGGATCGAGGATCCCAGCAACCACGACCGCAGGTTCCAACGGGCGCGGTTGCGGACCAACGATATTTCCGAGAAAGATTACCGGGCCCATTGGGACGCCTGCCAAAATCATGCTGTACTGCGACTGGATTTAGAGCGTCGCCTCGCGCGGGTCGTGGCGGAGCAGGTCTTCCTCTCGCCTTATGGCTTTGCAGATTTCAGCCCGGCGTTTTTCCAAGCGACGGAGCATCAGGTGCTGCGGGCTGCACTGGGGCGCTTGATTTCCTGTATTGGCGGTCGTGTCTATTCGCCTGGTGGTGAGGCCCTGGAGCGATTGATCAACGCCTTGGCGTTCCCCGCCAAACGCACAGGCCGCACCTTGGGGCGTTGTCGCTTCCTGCCGCATTCCGGCGGGTGGCGTGTGGTTCGGGAACGCCGCCATCTGCCCCCGCCCATGAGTCCCACCTTCGGCCAGCGTTGGGACGGACGATTTCAGATAAGCGGAGACCTGCCGGAAGGGGCGGTGATCGTGCCCTGGGGAAACATGCCGGGGGGTCCGGAAAATAGCGATATCCCGAGGGCCGCGCGCGTGTCTCTTCCGGTCTTAAAGCACCCCGATGGGGCTTTGTCGCGCCTTCTGATCGCTTGTCCCGGTGCTTCGGAAGACAGTTCCGGGGCTAAAAGGCGGGTGACAATGTCATTTAGTCCTTTGCAATCCCTTTCTCCGTCAGGTTATTTGCTTGTTTCCCCGCCGCCACGTACTATGTTTTAGGTGTTCCGCCGGAGGCGTTCTGTATTGGACAGACCAAAAGGAAGAAAAGTCCGTGAACTTTAACCGAAACATTGCGATCTGGATCATCGTCATCCTGCTGTTGTTTGCGCTGTTCCAGATATTCCAGGGATCCACCAGTCAGGTGCAGCGGACGTCCGTGCCGTTCTCGGACTTCATTACCGCCGTGGATAATGGCGAGGTGAAGCAAGTCCTTATCGAGGGTGGACAGATTTTCGGCGAATATCACAGTGGAGTGCAGTTCTCCACCTATGCGCCGCAAGGATCGGATTTCATCTCCAAACTGGTCGAGCGGAATGTGGAGATCACGGCACAGCCCGTTGAGGAAGATGTGCCGACCTTGTTTGGTATTTTGATTTCTTGGTTCCCCATGCTGTTGCTGATCGGCATCTGGATTTTCTTCATGCGCCAGATGCAGGGGAATTCGGGCAAAGCCATGGGCTTTGGCAAATCCAAAGCGCGGCTGCTCACGGAACGGCAAGATCGGGTGACTTTTGAAGACGTGGCCGGGATCGACGAAGCCAAGCAGGAACTGGAAGAGGTCGTGGAATTCCTGCGTGACCCCCACAAGTTCCAGCGGTTGGGCGGGAAGATCCCCAAGGGGGTTTTGCTGGTCGGCCCGCCGGGAACGGGTAAGACCCTATTGGCGCGCGCTATCGCGGGCGAAGCAAATGTGCCGTTCTTCACCATTTCCGGCTCGGATTTCGTGGAAATGTTCGTCGGCGTCGGCGCCAGCCGGGTGCGGGACATGTTCGAACAAGGCAAGAAAAACGCGCCCTGCATCATCTTCATCGATGAAATCGATGCGGTGGGCCGTCATCGCGGCGCCGGATTGGGCGGCGGTAATGACGAGCGGGAACAGACCCTAAACCAGTTGCTGGTAGAGATGGATGGGTTCGAGGCAAACGAGGGCGTGATCCTGATTGCCGCTACCAACCGCCCGGACGTGCTGGACCCAGCTTTGTTGCGGCCTGGTCGGTTCGACCGTCAGGTGGTAGTGCCGAACCCAGATGTGCAGGGGCGGGAAAAGATCCTGCGGGTGCATATGCGCAAAGTGCCGGTGGGCCCGGATGTGGAGCCCAAGGTGATCGCGCGCGGTACACCCGGTTTTTCCGGCGCGGATTTGGCCAACCTGGTCAATGAGGCGGCCCTGCTGGCAGCACGGCGCAGTAAGCGCGTGGTAACCATGCTCGATTTCGAAGATGCCAAGGATAAGGTTCTGATGGGCGCCGAGCGCCGGTCCATGGTGATGTCGGAAGACGAAAAACGCCTGACGGCCTATCACGAAGCGGGCCACGCCCTGGTCAGCCTGCATACGGCCAAGACCGATCCGCTGCATAAGGTGACCATTATCCCCCGTGGGCGGGCGTTGGGTGTGACCATGCAATTGCCGGAGCGGGATAAGCTGAGCCAATCCAAGATTGAGCTGGAATCCAGGCTTGCCGTTCTGTTCGGGGGCCGTATTGCCGAGGAACTGGTATTTGGCTTGGCCAATATCACCACAGGAGCCGGGAATGACATCATGGTGGCGACGGATATTGCCCGGCGCATGGTAACCGAGTTCGGGTTCTCCGAGAAACTGGGGCCGCTGCGCTATACGGACAATCAGGAAGAGGTGTTCCTGGGCCATTCGGTCACACAACATAAGAATATTTCAGACGCGACCGCCGAACTGATCGATAGCGAGGTCCGGCGTCTGATCGATACGGCGGAAGCCGAGGCCCGCAAAATCCTTTCGGACAATTCCGACGATCTGGAAACCATCGCGCAGGGGCTTTTGGAATACGAAACCCTGTCGGGCGATGAGGTTCGGACCTTGCTGGCCGGTGAGGCCATTGTGCGGCCCGATGCGGACGATGACTCCCCGTCTGGTGATGGTGGGCGTCGGGCCTCCGTGCCTACCGCTGGCGGTCGCAAGAAAAAGAATATCGGAACGGAGCCGCAACCGGAGGCCTGATAGGTCTCTGATCCGCACCGCGGTAAAGAAACAGCATAACGGGTTTGAGGGTCAGCGCGCCGTCAAACCCGTTTTTTTTGGACAGAACTACACCCTAATCCTTGGAAATGCCCACAAGATACGTATCGATCAAATCGTGGCTGAGGTCTTCCGCCGCGCTGTCTGCGATATTGCCCAGCTTGCCGGAATTGGCCAACGAGCAAAGGCCATGAACCGCGCTCCATAAAATGCGGGCATGTTTCGCTCGCTCTGCCGGAGGCATGGCCTCCGAGAGGGGGGAAAGGGCGATTTCGATTATCTCCAGAAGGCGCACCAATTTTTTCTGGTACCACTCAGGCACTTCTATATCTGCGGGCAAGGAATGTTCAAAAATCGTATTCCAAACATGTAGATGTTCCCAGGTGAAACGCAGATAAGTCTCAGCCAACTTTTTCAGATCGGCCGCCGGGTCTCCGGTGCGTGGGATCGCCTTAAGGGTCTCGTGTAGGGAGTCCAGGGTTTCGCCGTTCAAGATCAGGATCAGATCATCCAAATTGCGAAAATGATTGTAGAGCGTGCCGACGGTGTAGCCGATATGGTTCGCCACCTTACGGGTGGAGAGAGCCCTTAAGCCTTCTTGAGCGATAATCTCTCCCGTCGCATCCAAGGCCATCCGACGGATTTGTTCCGGTGAATGATCATAGCGGCGCGCCATGCTTTTCTCCCTTGTTTTGAGTTCTGTGCATTGTTCAATTATATGGCTTAAGGCTTTTGGTCAATTCCCTACCGGGCTCGGTTGCCGGGCGGTAGTCGCGACGGTATGCTGACCCGCCCGCGCAAAGGCAGCGCCGGGAACGGGATCATGGATGAAGGGTAGGGGCAAGGGTGCCAGGAACCCCCATTTCACTATATCGGGACAGGTTGACCAAGGGTCAATTGCGGGCGGACCCGGCGCAGCAGCTTGCCGTGGAAAAACTGCAGAGCCTGCACCATGCCTTGGTGAATTACACGCCAGATACTGGGACGGCGGGATGGAAGGAGCGGTTTGGCCTCACCCGTCGCCGCGCCAATCCGCCGCAAGGCCTCTATATCTATGGAGAGGTCGGACGCGGCAAATCCATGTTGATGGATCTGTTTCATGAAACCGTAGGGATCAAGGCGAAACGCCGGGTTCATTTTCATGCCTTCATGCAAGAAATCCACGCGCGGTTTAAGACGGTACAGGCCGAGGGCGGCAAAAAGGTGGATGACCCCCTGCAGGCCGTTGCCCGTGCGGTGGCGGCAGAAGCCTGGCTGCTGTGTTTCGATGAATTTCAGGTCGATAACATTGCCGACGCCATGATTCTCGGCCGGTTGTTCGAAACCTTATTTGAATGCGGTGTCGTTATCGTGGCGACCTCGAACCGGCCGCCCATGGACCTTTATAAAAACGGTTTGCAGCGAGACCGTTTCCTGCCCTTCATCGACCTGTTTTGCGCCAAGTTGGATCTGTTGGAACTGCAGGCGGAGGCGGACTACCGGCTGGGCCGTCTGAAGGGAAAAAAAGTGTATCTCACGCCCATCAACGCAGAGACCGACCAGGCGCTGGAGGATGATTTCAAGGCTTTGGCCCATGATCAGGCGCCAACGTCGCGAGATCTCCAGGTCATGGGGCGTGTCTTGCATATTCCCAAATCCATGGAGGGGGTCGCGTTTTGCGATTTCGATGATCTTTGTCGCAAAGCCTTGGGCCCGGCAGACTATCTGGCCCTTGTCCAACATTTCCATACCCTGATCATGTCGGGTATCCCGATCTTGAAGGAAACGGAACGGAACGAAGCCAAACGGTTTGTGACCCTAATCGATAGTCTCTACGAACATAATGTGACCTTGATTTGCTCTGCTGCCGCCGCGCCGGAAGACCTGTATCCTGCGGGGGAGGGGTCCTTCGAATTTCAACGGACCGTGTCTCGACTCATGGAAATGCAGTCGGAAGATTACCTGAAGCGGGCGCATGAGCCTGACTGACAACCCGCCGAATCCTGGGGGAAATCCGATCCCTTTACAAACAGTACTTTTCGGTATGTTCGGCGGCGCTTCGGAAAACCGAAATTCCTAGGTTGTAAACGGCGCTCATTGCTTCTGATTAAGGGTGAATTCCGCCTGCCATGGGCGAAA
>JBMYUJ010000045.1:0-25998 GCA_049605255.1 Magnetospiraceae bacterium | reverse complement strand
AATGTGCTGGGTATCGCGCCGGACAAGTTGAATTTGGAACAGCCCGTGTCCGAAATGGGAATGGATTCGCTGATGGCGCTGGAATTGCGCATGTCCATCGAAGAGCGTTTTGCCATCCAATTCCCCATGATGGCGCTCACCGGCGGGGCCAGTATCAATAAGCTGGTCGATAAGGTGGCGGCGCAATTGCTGGAGGAAGATGGTCCCACAGAAGGGCAAGCCGCTGGCGCAACGGAACTTTCAGCCTTGGCGGCAACGCATGGAGCGGCTATTGATGTGGACCAGATGGGCGAAATTCTCGATGAAGTCGCCAAATCCAATGATTCAGGGGCAGCGAGACTGATCCATGACAAAGCGGGGTAAATCGCTTTTCGGCCTGTCGCCGGAGGACAAGCAGCGGCTCGTTAAGGACGTGCTGGCGAAGCGCCAACAGCGGCAGAAAACGACGCCATCCGCGCCGGAAATCACCGACCGGCTGCGCACGGAAGTGCCGGAGCGCTTTTTCAAGTTTTCCAAGTTGCCGGGCTACCACCAACTGCATGTTCAGCGGGAAATCAGTATTCGTGCCGGGCTGACCAATCCGTTTTTCATGCCCCATGAAGGGGTGGCGACCGATGTGACCCGCATCGGCGACAAGGAATTCATTAATTTCTCCACCTATAACTATCTGGGATTGAATGGCCATCCCAAGGTTTCCGAGGCCGCGAAAGCCGCCATCGATCGCTACGGCACGTCGGCATCGGCGAGCCGGGTGGTGTCTGGAGAGCGCCCGGTACATCGGGAACTGGAAAACGCCATTGCCAAGCTATTGGGGGCCGAGGATTGCATCGCTTTTGTGAGCGGCCACGCGACCAATGTCACCACGATTGGCCATCTGTTTGGACCAAGGGACCTCATCTTGCATGATGCGCTCGCCCATAACAGCATCACCCAGGGGGCGATGCTTTCGGGCGCTAAGCGCTTGTCCTTTCCGCATAATGACTGGCGCAAAGCCGATGCCATGCTGAACGATCTGCGGCGTGATTACGAGAAAGTCGTGGTCGTGCTGGAAGGTGTCTACAGCATGGATGGGGATGCCGCGCCGCTCGATAAATTCGTCGAACTTCGCCGCAAGCATAAAGTATTCTTGATGGTGGACGAGGCCCATGCCCTCGGCATCCTGGGCAAGACAGGGCGTGGCATTGGCGAGCATTTCGGCATTGACCCCGCGGATGTGGATATCTGGATGGGGACGCTGAGTAAGACCTTGAGCGGCTGCGGCGGTTATATCGCCGGGGAAACGGCGTTGATCGAATATCTGAAATTCACCGCGCCGGGCTTTGTCTATAGCGTTGGCATGCCGCCGCCCGTGGCCGCCGCGGCCATCGCCTCCATCGAGGTGATGCTGGACGAGCCGGAAAGGGTCGCCGCTGTGCAAGAACGGGGAAAGTTTTTCCTGGAAGCCGCGCGGGAACGGGGGCTGGATACGGGCTATAGCCAAGGCCATGCGGTGGTGCCGGTGATCGTCGGCAATTCCTTGCGCGCGGGTCAATTATCGAATGTTCTGTTCGACCGGGGCATCAATGTTCAACCCATCGTCCATCCGGCGGTGGAAGAACGGGCCGCCCGGTTGCGGTTTTTCGTTTCCTCCATGCATACGGAAGCGCAAATCCTCTATACGGTGGATGCGGTGCGCGAGGAACTGGACCGGTTAGAGACCGCAGACGGGGCTTCGACGGCAGAAGCCGGTTAACCCTCTTACTCGGTAATCTTCTTGACCATCAGATATTTGCCACCGTCATGCGGCAGCAATGGGTGGCGCACGACCGGGATATCCGCAGATATCTGGAATCCCGCCGTTTCATACATATGAATGGCCCCCGGGTTATCAGCCCAGACATGTAGACAAATGGTATCGAACCCTTGTGCGAGTGCCAAGGTATCGGCGATGGTCATGAGGGTTCCCCCAATACCATGCCCGCCGAACGCGGCGTCCACGGCCACGGAATTCACATAGAGTCCTTTGGGCATCGGGGTGCCGAACAGCGCTTTCAGATGGTCTAACCGGTCCGCCGGGACATTTTCCTGCATGATGTCGTCGAGGCCGAATTTTTGCGTCGGATAGGAAAGCAGCAGGGCGATGATCTGATCTTCGGCAACCCCAAGAACGGCGTTTTCGTGGTTCAGCGGAGAGTCTTCATCGGTAATCGCCAGTTCAAGCACGTCCAAAGGCGAACAATTAGGCAGGACACCTTCCAGCAGGTATTCCATCAATCCGCCGCCCGCTTGGCACATCAAGCTGGCAATGGCGCGGCTATCGGTCGCCTCACCGGTGCGGTATTCAATCATAGGGCCTCAGAGAAATCGTTTGACGAGGTATACCGCCCAAATGGTGAAGGCGGTCATATTGGCAATGAAAACGGCTGCCGAGGCGAAATCCTTGGCATCTTCCGCTAATTTATCCCGCTCCAGACCGACCCGGTCGACAACGCTTTCCACGGCGGAATTGACCAGTTCCAGGCTCAGCGCGATGAGAAACGGGAAAACCAAAAGGGAGAATTCCAGGATATCGCGCGCCATGAAGGCGGCGAGCACCGTGCCCGGAACGAAAAAAAACAGCTCTTGCTGAAAAGGGCGTTCGCGTTTGATGGCTTTGCCGATTCCCCGCACGGAATAATAGCCCGCGCGGGCGATCGTGACGATGTTTGCCCAGATCATGGTTATTACCTGTATCCGTTTTCCAGGCGCTGCAAACGCGGCTTCAGATAATAGCGATGCATCAGAACGGCTCCTGCAATGCCCACATATGCGCCGAACACCACATCGCCCAAATAATGGGCGCCAAGCGCAATTCGACTCATCCCCACCAGAATGGCCGCGCCAAAATAAACCGGCCAGAGCCTGGGATATAGAAGAAACAGGCATGTGGCAATGGCGAAGGCGGTTTGGGTATGCCCAGACGGAAATCCGTTCATGTTGGTGTGGAAGTTAAAGGGGCTGAGACCGTATAGGTCCTCGCCAACAAGATAGCGTGGACGGTAGCGGCCAATCACAATTTTCAAGGCATGATGAAACAGGCCCGTTGCGGCCAAGGTAAGGAGCAGATACCAGCTGCCCAGGATCCGACGCTGTAGCGGGATCGGGGGGGCGCCCGTCATAATCCGATGACGCCACCAGAGCATGAATGCGAGTGTGATAATGACATATCCCGTCGCATTTCCGGCGTCGGTGATGACGGAAAACAAGGCATAAGTCTGCGGCGTGACGCGATCCAGCGCCCACAGGATCAGGGGCTTGTCCACGCCCGCAATCAAAAAGATGCAGACCAAGGCGACGCAAACCCCTGCGAGCCCTAGCGGTGGTCGGCGCAGAACAGCCCAGTATGCGGATCGGTCGGTCATTCTCCTGCGGCACGCTCATAAACGATGATATGCACCTTTTTGCCTTTGGAATAATTGAACCCGGAAATCTCGCCTAATGGTCTGAGCTGTAGAGCGATCTCAGCAACGAATTCCTGGAACTTGGCATTGCGTCCATCCTCCACCAACACCAGGGCCTGAGGGATTTCGGCCAGGTCATGGACCCCTTCCGCCGGGGCTCGGAGTTTAATATCCGTGCCAGCGCGGAACACCATGCTGGGTTCGGAAAACCCCACAACCGAGACCGGTCGGGTCCGGTCCGGGTCGATCTGGGTAAGCATGGCCGCGATCTGATCGCCGACAAAAAAGGTCCTGAGATGCGGCAAGGTCCCGCCAAAGACGGTGGGATAGACCAGTAAGGCGGCGATGGTGAGGGCGGGCAAAATGCGCTGTATCTGCCCCTGCCACATCCATCGCGTGGTCAGAATCACGGTCAGCAGCAGGCCCAAGGCCCCGGCAACGCTCCAAAGCGCCACGCCGCGTTCGAAAAACAACGGCAACGCCACGGCGGCGATGGCCAACAGCCCCCCGATCCCGCCCCAAAGGAAGGCAAAATACCGGGTGACCCGATGCTGGAGCGCGCGGGCGAGGGGGCTATCCACCTGAGACAGGGCGCCGACAATTGCCACCGCAGCCAAAACCGCCAGGGCCGGATAGGTGGGCAGGGTGTAATGGGGTAATTTGGTGGGAACAATTTCGAACACCAGCCAGGACGGCACGACCCAAGCCAACAGGAAGCGGATTTCCGGCAATCGAAATTCCCGCCACGCGGCCACCAAAGCCGGCCAGGCCAACAAAGAGGCTGGCCATAAGGTGGCCACCATCAACAGAAGATAGTAACCCGGCGGGGCACCATGGCTTTCCTGTCCCGCCACCAATTTGGCGCCCAAGTCTTCCCCCACGGCGGCCCCGAAAAAGGCCCCTTTGGTGACGATGGCGATGGCGATATACCAGGGTGCAGCGACCAGGCAGAACAGCAAAACCGCCCGCAGGTTCAACAACGGCTTCAACCAGGCGACGCGACGGTCGGCGAGGGCCAGCGCGAGGATCGTCAGCGCCACCACCATCAGGCCGATGGGCCCCTTGATCATGAAGGAAATCCCCAAAGCCCCCCAAAACAGATACGGGGTGGCGGCGCCGGGGCCATTTTCCAAAGGTCTGTAAAGTCGCGCCAAGGCAAGCTGTGCGCCGCATACTGTGGCGAGCAGCATGGCGTCTGTCTTTGCCTGATGCGCTTCGGAGACCAACATCACAGACAGTGCGAGGGCCCCCGCGCCGATCAGGGCGATCCGGCGACCAAACAGGTGCAAGGCCAGGGCATGGGTCAGCAGCACGGCGGCAATGGCGCCTACGACAGAAGGCAGGCGATAGAGCCATATGGCGGTAGGGTGAAACGGTGTCAGGATTTTGGCGGTGGCCGCCTGCATCCAATAAATGCCCGCCGGTTTTTTATGTCGGGGTTCGTCCTGCAACCGGATGTCGATCAGGTCGCCGGTTTCGATCATCTGCTTGCTTGCTTGGGCGAAGCGGGCCTCGTCCCGGTCGAGCGGGGGGATGGTCGCCAGCCCTGGCAGGTAGACCATCAGACATACCAACACAAGAATCAATCGGTCGACCCAGATCACCGCGTCCCACGCCTCGTCTCTAAACGTCTTAGTTCTTGCTGTGTGGTGCTACCATAAACCAGGCTTCACGAAGCGGTGACAAATATTTGACCGGCCGTGCTCAGGTTGCGACTGGCAGGGCCCGACAGAACGCGCAATATTCCAGTTATGGAAAATCTGTCAGCCTCAAAATCCTTGCGGAAGCATCGGGAACAAGCACCTAGACAACGCGGCTTCTTGCGCCGACGTGGTGCGGAATGCCGACTGATTGCCACCGGGATTCTGGTTACAGCGGCCGTATTGGCCATCCTCTGGGGCGGCAGCGAGAGCCTTGGGCAGCTCATGGTTTTCGGCTGATTTTAGCGGGTAAGGCGGTTCTTATTCCGCCGCAAGACGGAGGAACCCGGCTTTTTCAAAATCGGGAATGTCCTTTTTCGGGATCCGGAATCCGGCCGCATGGCGATGCCCACCACCGCCGAAACGGTAGGCAACTTCCGCGACGTTGATCCCGTCTGCCTTCGACCGGAGGGAAAAAACCCGGTTCGCTTCCGTATCAAAATAGCCCGCACCGAAAGGCGCGTTTTGCGCCAGGATATCGGCCCCCAGGGGGGCGAGGTTGCGGGGCAGCGCCGCCGCAGGGACCCAATGGCCATTCAGTTGTAAGATTCTTGTGTTGGTTTCCAAAAGGGCCGACAGGTCGATCAACTGTCGATCCAGGAGAACGGATCCCATTGACCGCAGCTTGGACATGTCTTCAGTAATCAGCTGGTCCCACACTTTGAAGGAATAGGGCAGGGAGAAAATTGCCGCTTGGATTTCTCGTGTCCCTTCCAGTGCAAACCGCTGCAAATCGCCATCATCGATATGGGCCAGCATCGGCGGCAGGGGGGTGCCCGGATAAAACCAATCCCAGGTGATCGCGGTGCCGGATTTTTCGAGGTCGATGCGCCCTTTTAGGCGTCCATCTTCCAGAAGAGCCGACAACTCTGCCAACGTGGTTTCATGATGGTCGAGAATAGTAATGGACCGCGCGCGTTCCAAATGGGATTTCATTTCGGTCAAGGGATAAGAGAAATCCACCAACAGCACATCGCGCCCGGAAAGATCGGGGGCCGGTTCGCCGTAAATCCCTGGGTGAAAATCATAATGGTCCCCGGCGGCGCGCCATACCACCCACGCGGCACCGAACCCGTCCGCGCAGTTTCCGTGATATATGCAAAGCTTCTTCACCGTTCGACCCAATCGATCCCAATACCCGACTTCAGACCTATACCTTTAAACTATGCAGCTTCCCATGTGAAAAAAAGCTTAATTCATACTTCTGTCATTTTTAAACCCGCTTTAGGTCGAAAAGTTAGTTTTTTTGCGGGCGCGAAAAGGCGACCTCCGCCACTTGCCGATACTCTGCAGCGAAATGAACCTGCATTCCCTCTTTCACATGGTCTGGTAACTCATCGAAATCCTTACGATTCGCTTCCGGCAGGATCAGCTCAAAAATACCGATCCGGCGGGCGGCAATGACCTTCTCCCGTATGCCACCCACGGGCAATACCCGGCCCGTCAAGGTGAGTTCACCGGTCATGGCGAGACGCCGCGCGATCTTGCGTCCCCGGGCCAGGGAGACCAAGGCGGTCGCCATGGTGACACCGGCGCTGGGGCCATCCTTGGGCGTGGCGCCTTCCGGGACATGGAGGTGCACGAGGCAATTATCAAAGAAAGCAGGTTTTCCGCCCAGGGCTTCCAGGTTCCCCTGGACGTAAGAATACGCGATCTCGGCGGACTCCCGCATCACTTCGCCGAGTCGACCGGTCAGCTTGAAACCGCGCCCCTTCGTATGGACCTGGGACGCTTCAACATCCAAGGTAGCGCCGCCCAGGCTGGTCCAGGCGAGGCCGGTAACCACCCCGATCCCTGCCGATGGCCGTTCCTTCTTGAACCGGGGCTGGCCCAAGTAATCGACCAATTGGGTGATGCCAATCCGGATCGGCGGCTTGGTGCCCTTCAACAGCGTGACCACCGCCTTGCGTATGATCCGCCCCAACTGCTTTTCCAGATTCCGTACACCTGCTTCCCGGGCATAGCCCTCCACCACCTGGCGGAGAGCGGCGTCCGACAATTTGATCTGGCTGGACTTGGCCCCCGCCCGTTCGAGTTGGCGCGGCCACAGATGATTTTTGGCGATAGCTACTTTCTCGCGGGTAATGTAACCGGCCAGATGAATCATCTCCATGCGGTCGAGCAGGGGGCCGGGGATCGTATCCAACTGGTTCGCGGTGCAGACGAAGAGAACCTTGGAAAGGTCAAAGGGCAAATCCAGATAGTGATCGAGGAAACTGCCATTCTGTTCGGGGTCCAAGACCTCCAGCAGGGCAGAGGCGGGATCGCCGCGGAAAGACGCCCCGATCTTATCGATCTCATCGAGCATGATCACCGGGTTGGCGGTGCCGGTTTCTTTGATGGCCTGAATGAACTTGCCCGGCATGGCACCGATATAGGTGCGGCGATGGCCCTTGATTTCTGCCTCATCGCGCATGCCGCCCAGGCTAAACCGGAAAAATTTGCGCCCCAGGGATTCGGCAATGGAACGCCCGATGGAGGTTTTGCCCACGCCCGGCGGCCCCACCAGAAGCAGGATCGACCCACTCACCGCGCCCCGGTTGGCCCCGACCGCGAGAAATTCGATGATCCGGTCTTTGACGTCCTCCAGTCCCTCGTGATCCCTGTCTAGTACCTTTCGGGCGGTTTTCAGGTTCAGCTTGTCCTTGGAAAACTTTCCCCAGGGGAGCGAGGTCGCCCAATCCAGGTAATTGCGGGTCACCCCATATTCGGGCGAGCCCACCTCCAAGATCGCGAGCTTATCCATCTCGTCCTCGATCCGTTTGGCGGCTTTTTCCGGCAGGTCAATATCTTCCAGGCGCTCCTTGAAGCGCTCCAGCTCAGCGGTTTTGTCGTCCTTGGAAATGCCCAGTTCTTTCTGGATTTCCTCCATCTGTTGGCGCAAGAAGAACTTGCGCTGCTGTTCGGTCATACGCTTTTCCACGCTTTCGCGGATCTGCGCTTGCAGCTTGGCGACGTCCAATTCGTTCTTGACCATTACCAGCACTTTTTGCATACGCGCCAGCAGCGGGACGGTTTCCAGAACGGCCTGCAATGCGCTGTTTTTGCCCGACGTCATATTCGCGGCGAAATCTGCGAAGGGGGAGGGATCGTTCAAATCAAACCGGCTGAGGAAAATTTTCAGCTCCTCCCCATAGAGCGGGTTCAGGGGAAGCAGTTCCTTCAAGGTGTTGAGGATGGATAGCCCATAGGCCCGGACCTGCTCTTCATCCTCTGGCATGGCCTTGGGGTAAATGGCCTCCACACTCAGCGGCGGCGTGTCGTCCAACCAATTGAGCACTTCAAATCGAGCCATTCCCTCAGCGATGAACTGGACCGCCCCATCGCCCCGTTTGGGTTCATGGACCCGTACCACCGTGCCAAACTGATACAGGTCTGCCGGGGTCGGGATGTCGCCATTGGCTTCCTCCCGCGTAAGCAACAGGCCCGCCGTATGTTCCGGCAGGGCACCGATGGCCTTGATGGTATCAAGCCAGGGATCTTCCGGCAAAATTACGGGCATCACCTGGCCGGGGAAAAACGGTCGGCTCGATAAGGGCAAAATATATTGCCGTTTTGGATACCCGAATTCGGGGCGCATCAAATCGCGCGCAGGGCTTTCCACAGGGGCGGCGTCGGTGGTCTCTTCGGGGGTTGCGGGGTCATCATTCATGGGTGGGGTATCCACATTTCGGGATCAGTGAGCCTCTCTTGTGAATAGAATATTACCGTCTGCGATACAGTCAATACGGACGGCAAGAACACTAAAATCGTGGAGAATAAGGGGGCTGTTGGCGGCCCTCTGGAAAGGTGTCAGGCGACGGCGATGCCGTGGGTTTCTGCTGTCGCGATGCCATGCTCCTGCCAGGCTTCCCGCGCCGCGGCTAAAGAGCCGTCCTGATCGATGGCCCGGCAGGCATCGGCAACGACGATGACCTCGAACCCGGCGGCGCGCCCGTCCATGGCGGAAAAATGCACGCAGAAATCCTCGGCCAATCCGCATAGGAATAGCCGCTGCGCCCCCCGTTCCCGCAAGTAACCGGCAAGCCCGGTGACCGTGCGATGGTCATTTTCCATAAACGCAGAATAGGAATCGATCTCTTTGCGAAAGCCCTTTCGGATCACCATATCGGCGTGGCCCGTCTCCAGGTCTGGATGAAAGGCAGCGCCGTCTGTTCCTTGCAGGCAGTGGTCCGGCCAGAGGACTTGCGGGCCATACGCTAGGTCGATCATCTCGAAGGGGGTTTTCTCCAGATGGGAGCTGGCGAAAGACAGATGCCCCGGCGGATGCCAATCCTGGGTCAGGATCACCATGTCGTACAGGCCCATAAGCCAGTTGGCGAGGGGCACCACCTGATCGCCCTCCGGCACCGCCAGCGCGCCGCCCGGGCAGAAATCGTTCTGAATATCCACCACGATCAGGGCGTCGCGTTGCGGGTTGATGGTCGTTGCCGGCACGGGCGGCTCCTTACTTCATATTCAGCCCATAAAGATACTCGTCCAACGCCGCGCGTTGGGTGCGTTGCCGCTCCCGGAATTCCGCCAGAATGCCGCGCTGATCTTCGATTTCGGATTCCAGACTATCGATCTTGCGCATCATGCGGCCGTAAAATTCGCTGCCCCGTTGCACGGTGGTCAGGTTGCGCCGGACCCGTTCCTGTTCCTGGCTCAGCTCGGAGAGATTTCGTTCCGTCTCGGCGGCGCCCCGGCGGAACTGCTCCAGCCGCCCCCACATTTCCGCCGCCCGGGTCAGCGCCGCGCGAATATCCGCCGATAACGCCGCGTGGCGGGAAAGGGCGATCAGCCGCGGTTCATCCGCTTGTACCAGGGCGATGGCCTCGGCGGAGATTCTCTCCTCAACCACTTGGAAGGCGGTGGTCTTCGCCGCCGCAGCCGGGACCTTGAAGCGCAGCAGGGCATCCGTCGTCTCGAAGGGGTCTCCCGGTTTCTGCACGGTCCAGCCCGACCGGCGGGGATGCTCCACCAACACGATTTTTTCGTCGGCGCCCTTGTTGTCCAGTTTGTAGTCCTGAACCCGGCGATGTTTGCGGGTTAACCGCAAGACGCCCTTGGCGATGCTGCCCGCGGTCACATCCGCATCCGTGGTGGTTTCGGAATCCACCAGCATTTCCAAATCCAGCGCATATGTCAGCACCCGCCGTTGCCCGCCCGGCACATCATCCAACCGGGCATCGCCACCATAACTGCCGCCATCGAACAGGGTGACCGGGCCATGCATCAAATGCTTGTCCGAACTGTTGGTGAGGATCACCCCGTTCATGGGGTGGCGCGTATGGGTCGCGGCGTTGAAGACGCTGACCCGTTCCGTTTCCAGGCTGTCGGCAACGATGGGGATCATGGCCGATTGCTTGCGGGGTAGGGAAACACCGGGCACGGTATAATGAAACAAGGTACCAACATCGGCGGCACTGGCCTGTGATTCTACACCGCCGGGATCGAGCGCCAGCGCGCGGGAAGGTTCAGCCATGGGAGCCGGGGCAGGCGGCGCCGCATCCCCGGCCACTTCCGATTGGGCCATGTCCATCAGGCCGAGCATCTGCCCCCGGCCCCCGCTTGGCACCCGTTTGGCGGGGCGGAGGTTGGGCTGCTCCGATGCGATAGCGCCTTCATCCAGGCGCGGTGCGACGCCCGCATGGGTCTTGGTCTTGACCACGGGGCGCTGGGCATAGAGCGGGGTGTAAAGGTCTTGAATGAAAGACACCGGACGCCCGCTTACGAGGGACAGTTCCAAATCTTGCCAATCGTTTTCCGTTTGGTTTTCCACGATGGCCCAACCCTGCAACAGGGATTTTCCCGATTGTTCGACGGCCAAGACCAGGCGATAGCTGGTTTTCCAAACCGGGGTTTCCACCACATAACCGACACGGAGTTCCTGCTCGCCGGTGCCCCGCACTTGGATGGAGACCGGCTTTGTATCCGACCGGCGGCCGGTATCCAGGGTCGAAAGGGCCCGGGCCAGATCGGCCCGCAGGTCCGCATCCTCGATGGTCACCCGGGTAATATCGCGCAGCGGTAGCGCCAGCAGCGCGCCATCAACCGAGAGAGTCAGCACCCAATCATTCACTGGTTCGCCTTCACCGCCGATGGCCAGGGGCCGCTGTTCCACGCCCAGTACTGCCCCGGCAACGGATTCGCCTTCATAGGAGACAGCGACTCGCGCGCCTCGAATCTGCCGCAAGATATCGGCTTGCGATGGATTGGCGGACAGGTTGATCTGAAACTCACTCAGCGTTTTCGTGACCGGATCCCGGGAGGGATACACGATGGGGCCGGGCTGTCCGCCGGAAACCTGCAGCACCATGGATTTCAACACATCGTTGATCTGGTCCGCCTTGAATTCCAGGCTGACGTCGGTGCCACCCAACACGGTGCCGCGATGTTCGAAATAGCCGACGCCGCTGGAAAACAAGGCGGCGGAGCGGACGGGGAGAACGGGTTCTTCCTGAGCCCTGGCGGGCCCGACGGCGCCAAGGCAAACGCCGGTGCCAAAAATGAATAAGGCTAGGTGGTAACGATAGGTCCCTGTCGGCATGACGCCCTCCGTATAACTGACCCGCTCCCGGTCGACGGTTCACTCTCGATACGGGTCAATGATGGCGAAATTGCGGGGACGCGCAAAGCGTAAAAAACGGGCGCGCGACAAATGCCGGCACCCGCAAGTGTGAGTGGGTGGAATGGGGTCCACCTGCCCCGTTGTCTCACCAGACGGCGGTACTTTCCGGTTCAGATATGTTCCACATCCACATCATGGCAACGGCGACCATAGTGGAAATTCAGGGTAGCGGGTTCTGGCGCTGTTTGGGGCGCCGCACCCGGCCCATAGGCACAATCCTGGCGACGCTCAACCGTATGCACGGTCAGCCGATAACCTTCCTCCAAGATTTTTGCCGCGTTGTAGAACATGAAGCGGTGAAGGCCGAGAGAATAGTTCCATGGGTCATACATCTTCCACGTCTCCCAAAATGTAATTTCGAGGAAATGACCAGTACATATTGTACATGATCTCACCGCTCGAAGTGTTAACAGGTCGGGGAAAAAATTTATATTTTTCATGCTGCTACGCACAAAATGATATGGCGCTTGGGGAATGGCGGCATAAGTTGCCCGGGTGCGTTTTGATTCACTTGAATCATTGTGGATTTTTTTTGAAACAGTTGTTGAAATGTGGAAAACTGGTTTCCATCTGCAAGCAAGAGGCAGAGGCCAACGCATTTGAATAATGGCCTCGTCCCGGGGCGGCTGAATGAACGAAGAGTCAGGCTATCAATCGATTTACCGACGTCTTGCCGTGGCGGCCAGTAAGATGAGTCCGCAGCTTCAGCGCGCCGCCCAGTTCATTCTCGAAAATCCCGATTTCGTGGGCCTGAATTCCATGCGCCGGGTGGCTGCCGCTGCGGGCGTGCAGCCCGCAACGGTTCAGCGAATGATTCGCGCCGCTGGCTTTGAAGGATATGGTGAATTCAGCGAGCCTTTCCGCAACCGTCTTTTAGGCCGAGACAGTGATTACGCGGGGCGGGCGCGGCATCTGCAATCGAAGGGGAAGATCCGCCCTGCCGATGCTTTGATTTCCGAAACCATTCTCACCGACCAAGACAGTATCGGGGTGGTGTTCCAGGAAAACGATGCGGAAGTTTTTCAAAAATTTTGCCAGGTGATCGAAGACGCGGAGAAGCTCTATGTACTGGGGTTGCGCAGCAGCTACCCCATCGCCTTCGCCTTCGCCAATGCCTACCGCATGTTCCGGGAGAACGGCGTTCTGTTGGATTGTGCCGGTGCGACCTGGGCGGATGATCTGCGCCGGGTGAAACCGACCGATGCCCTCTTGGCCATTGGATTCAGCCCCTACACGGATCAGACCCGCCAGGGCATCGCCTATGCCCGCAATGCCGGGGCCCGGGTCCTCGTGGTGACCGATAGCGTGCTGTCGCCGTTGCTGGGCGCGGGGGATGTGATGCTGCGGGTGCCCGATGACAGCCCCACGGTGTTTCAATCCTTTGTGGCGCCCCTTGCCGTGATCCAGGCGCTGATCACCATGCTCGTTGCGCGCGGGGGGGAAGCCGCGCTGCAGGCGATCTCCGAAAGCCAAGACCAACTCGGAGACTTCGATACCTATACGACCAATCACGTTCCCCAAAGTCGAAAGCGGAGGGTCGGCGCATGAACCATGTGTTTCACCGAAGCCTGAAAACCGATTTGCCGGTGGCCGATCACGGTGATGGTTGCTACATCGTCGACAAAACGGGCAAACGCTATTTGGATGCGTCGGGGGGCGCGGCGGTCTCCTGCCTCGGCCATAGCGACCCGGATATCCGAAAGGCGATGGTGGAACAGACCGAACGATTGGCGTTCGTCCACAGCGCCTTCTTTACCACGGAAACCACGGAAGAACTGGCTGATACGTTGATCGCGTCGGGCCCTGCGGGGATGGATCGCATCTATTTTGTATCGGGTGGGTCCGAGGCGGTGGAATCCGCCATCAAGATGGCGCGGCAATATTTTATTGAAACCGGGCAGCCTTTGCGGCGACGGTTCATTGCCCGCACCCAAAGCTACCACGGCAATACCCTGGGCGCCTTGGGCGTGGGCTCCAGCCTCGCGCGGCGGGACCCCTTTGCTCCCATGCTGGGAGAGTTCCATCACGTATCGCCCTGTAATCTGTATCGGGGAAAACAGGATGATGAAACGGAGGCGGCCTATGTCGCCCGGTTGGCGTCGGAGCTGGAGGCAAAGATTGAAGAGCTGGGGCCGGAATCGGTGGCCGGGTTCGTTGCGGAAACCGTTTCTGGTGCCTCCATGGGGGCGATGCCGCCCGCCGCGGGGTATTTCAAGGCGGTGCGCGATGTGTGCGATAAACATGGGGTTTTGCTGATCTTGGATGAGGTCATGTGCGGCATGGGCCGCACTGGCACCTTGCACGCTTGTGAGCAGGATGAAATCGTCCCGGACCTCATGACCGTCGCCAAGGGTTTGGGGGCGGGGTATCAGCCGCTGGGGGCGGTGTTTGTGTCCAAGCCCATCGCGGAGGCTTTTATGACCGGGTCCGGCGCCTTCATCAACGGCTATACCTATATGGGCCATGCGGTGGCCTGTGCGGCGGCTCTGGCGGTCAATCGCGCCATTCAAAACCGAGACCTTTTGCAAAATGTCCGTAAGATGGGCGCCCTCTTGGATGACGCCTTGCAGCAGCAGTTCGGCAATCACCCTCATGTGGGTAACATTCGGGGCAGGGGATTGTTCCGGGGAGTCGAGCTGGTTGCCGATCGCGTCACCAGGCAACCTTTCGATCCCAAGGCGGGATTAAACGGGCGCATCAAGACCCATGCCATGGCGCAAGGATTGGTCTGTTACCCGGGCGGCGGCACGGCGGACGGGCGGGCCGGTGATCATGTGTTACTCGCGCCGCCCTTTATTATTGGGGAAACGGAGGTGGCGTTGATCGTGGAGCGGCTGTCGGCGGCAATTGAAGCGGCGGTAGCCGAGGTCAAGGAGCCCATCGCCGTATGACGAGGTCTGCCAAAATCGGCATTCCACAGAAACTGGCCTCGCCGGTCACGATCCCTGGCGCCGATATGCAACATTTTCATGGCGCTAGCCGCTCTGGAAGCATTGCACCCCTCTTTGGGACCCGTTACGCTGAGAAGCATAAATGCACGTGTTGCTGGCCGGAAATTGGGCCGCCACCGCGTGCTATCATGACCTTATTACGTTGAACTATTCATGAATGTTAACGACAGGAGGAAAGGAATGAAAATCAAAGCAACTCTGATGGCCGGGTTTGCCCTTGCCGGAATGTCCTTCGCGGCGCCGCAGGCGCAAGCCGCGCAGGATATTCTCATTGGTGGTGGGTCTGTCACGGGTGTGTATTACCAAGTTGCACTGCAAAGCTGCGCCGTGGTCAACAAGCATTCCGAAGGGGAATTCAACTGCGTTGGCCGTCCTGCCCTGGGCTCGGTCTTCAACATCAACGCGGTCAACCGCGGCTTGTTGGATTTCGGTGTCTGCCAATCCGACCGGAACTACCAAGCCTGGAACGGCACCGCCGATTGGGATGGCAAAAAGGTCGAGAACCTGCGCAGCGTCTTCTCCGTGCATCCGGAAGCGGTTCTGCTGATGACCCGTAAGGATTCGGGGATCGGCTCCGTCATGGATCTGAAGGGAAAAACCGTCAACATCGGCAACCCGGGCTCTGGCCAACGCGGTAACGCGGAAGACGTGCTGCGTCTCTATGGCATCGATCAGGAAAAAGACATCAAGGCCGAAGGCTTGCAGCAGGGTGAAGCCTCCCGCGCATTGATCGACAAGAAAGTGGATGCGTTCTTCTACACCGTGGGCAGCCCGTCCGCGGCCATCGAAGAACCGGCCAATTCCGTGGATGCGGACCTGATCAGCATCAACGCCGATGCGATCAAGCAGTTCATCTCCGACAAGCCGTTCTATGTGATGGCGACCATCCCGGGCGGCACCTATAAGGGCATTGACCATGATACGGAAACCTTCGCGGTGAAGGCGACCATGGTGGCCAGCGCCGATGCCAGCGAAGAAATGGTCTATAAGTTCGTTAAGACCCTGTTCGAAAATCTGGATGAGTTCAAGGCCAGCCATGCAGCCTTTACCCATCTGGAGCCCAAGCTGATGCTGCAGGGCCTGACGGCGCCGCTGCATCCGGGTGCGGAAAAGTACTACAAAGAAATGGGCTGGATGTAAGCCTGAAGATGAAGGAGCGACCCGAAAACCCTCGGGTCGCTCTTTCTCCTTTGGCCCCGATCAAAAACAAACCGGGTGTGCCGGACGATCTCGCGAATAGGATCTCGCGACACTCATTTTTAACGCCACCCACGCGCGACGATTCTGCCTAAACAGGATCCGCAAAGAGAAATGGGGGATACCATGACCAATACACCTTCCGACGATCCGAAGAACGCGACCCCGGAAAATGACCCGGGATTAGATGCCGCGTCCGAGGGTGATCTCAAGGCGGCGGAAGATATTGTCGTCATGGTGGAAACCGGCCCGCGCGAGCCGGTAAGCAAAATCGCGGGGGGCATTATCATTGCGCTCTGCGTGCTCTGGTCTTGCTTCCAACTCATGTATGCGGAAAGCCCGGCGGGGTTTGAAATCGAGTCCCTGGGTATCGATTTTTCCCTGGATTCCTTCAAGGCCCGGTCCTGGCATCTCGCCTTCGCCCTTGCGCTTGCCTTCTTGGCCTATCCGGCCTTCAAGGAAAACGAACCCGGATTCATCACCAAGGGAATCCGCATGGTTCTGCCAAGTTTCGGCACCAAGCGCTCGAACCGGGAATATGTTCCGTTTTACGATTGGATTCTGGCGGCGGCAGCGGCCAGCTTGGCGCTTTACATCTGGTATAATTACGACGACGCCATCGTGATGCGGGGCGGCCTGGCCGAAGATTTCGAAATCTGGCTGGGGATTGGCCTGATCCTGCTCCTTCTGGAGGCCGCACGTCGGTCCCTTGGGCCAGCGCTCAGCATCATTGCGGCGGTGTTTCTGGCCTACAACCTGCTCGGCAATTACATGCCGGAATTCCTGCGCCATAGCGCGAACAACATTTATCTGGTCATCCCCGACCAATATCTGGCGACCAATGGCATCTTCGGCGTGCCATTGAAAGTTTCCACGGAATTCGTTTTTCTCTTTGTTCTGTTCGGCGCCTTTTTGGAAAAAGCCGGTGCGGGTAAATATTTCATCGATGTGGCCTATTCCATCATGGGCGGGTTCACCGGCGGCCCGGCGAAGGCAGCGGTGCTCGCCTCCGGCATGAACGGCATGGTGTCCGGTTCCTCCATCGCCAACACGGTGACGACGGGCACGTTCACCATTCCGCTGATGAAAAAGGTGGGCTTGCCGCCCCACAAGGCGGGCGCGGTGGAGGTGGCCGCCTCCACCAACGGGCAGCTCATGCCACCGATCATGGGGGCCGCCGCCTTCATCATGGCGGAGATTTTGGGCATTCCTTACATCGACGTGGTGCGGGCCGCGTTTATTCCGGCGGTGATTTCCTACATCGCGTTGATCTATGTGGTGCATCTGGAGGCCATGAAGTTGGGCCTGCGGAAAATTCCCCGTTCCGAATTGCCGCCGTTCCTGTCCACCTTCCTGCGCGGCATTCATTACCTTATTCCGGTAATCGTGCTGATTACCTATCTGGTGGTGTTGCAGCGTTCGGCCATTTACTCCTGCCTGTTGGCGATTGAATCCGTTGCCGTGATCATGATCCTGCAACGGCCGATCCTGGCTTGGCTGGGCCTGGGTGTTGCGAAAAGTAACGGCGCTCTCGATCCCAATACGGATCTGGGGGCGACCCTTTGGCATGCCTTTATCCAAGGCATCCTGGATATCTGGCAGGGGTTGATCCAAGGCGCGCGGAATATGATTTCCGTGGGTGTGGCGACCGCCACGGCTGGTATTGTCGTCGGCGTCGTCACCAGCACCGGCCTCGCGGGTCGGTTCGTCACCGTGATCGATACCTTGTCCTTCGGCAATATCTACATCGCCCTGGTAATGACCGCCCTGGTCAGCATGTTCCTGGGCATGGGGCTGCCGACAACGGCGAACTACATTCTGATGGCTTCGTTGACCGCGCCGGTGATCGTGCAATTGGGCGCGGATGCGGGATTGATCTTCCCGGTTTTGGCGGCCCATCTGTTCGTGTTCTATTTCGGCATCCTGGCGGATGACACCCCGCCCGTGGGCTTGGCGGCCTATGCGGCGGCGGCTATCGCGAAGACCGATCCCATAAAAACTGGCATACAGGGGTTCACTTACGATCTGAGAACCGCCATTTTGCCCTTTGTTTTCCTGCTGAATATCGAGCTGCTCACCATGTCCGGGGTGGAGGAGAATGGTTCCCCCATCTGGATGGAAAATTACGCCCTGATCGCCTGGATCTTCTTTGTCTCCTTGCTGGCCATGTTCGCCTTCGCGGCGGCATTGCAGGGCTTTTTCGGGGACCGTTGCTCGATTCCAGAGCGCCTGGCCCTGGGATTAATCTGCGTGATCCTGTTCCGCCCGGGATTGATTACCGATTACGTGCCCATCAGCCGATATATCGTTCAAGCGGTCGGTGTTGGCGCTTACTTCGCACTCTACTTCCTGCAAACAGGGCGCCGAAAGCGGCGAGAAGCCGAGGCTAAACCCGCTTAATGCCGCCTAACTATGAGGGAGGAACAAGATTGTGTTTAAAAAAATCCTGATCGCCGTGGACCTGCAAGACCCGGCCTCGACGAAAAAAGCCCTTGAAGTCGCGGTTTCCCACGCGAAGGCCTTCGGCGCTGTGTTGGAGGTGCTGACCGTGGTGCCTGAATTCGGGTATCCCTCTGTGGGGGGGTATTTGCCGGAAGGTACCGAGGAAAAGATCATCGCGGACGCCAAGGAATCCCTGCATGCGGTCGTTGGCGCCGATGTACCAAAAGATGTAAAATGTCGCTATATCGTGGCGCAGGGATCGATTTATCATCGCATTCTGGAATTCGCGGAGAAAGAGGCCGCGGATTTGATCATTGTGACAGCGCATCGGCCGGAATTGAAAGATTACCTTCTGGGGCCAAACTCGGCGCGCGTGGTGCGCCATGCCAATTGTTCGGTACTGGTCATTCGCGTCTAGAAAAGTCTAGAAATACCGTCCGCTCTCGCCATTGTGATCGGCACCATAGTGCTTTACGAGCAGCGCAGTTAAAATACCGTTTGAGTGGGTCTTGCTGGCGAGTGTAAAATTCGCCCCACATTTGGCGCGGGAAGAAATTTATGAGCACAAGCGACGGTCTGAGCAAACGCGACATCGAACGGCTCCTGACGGACCCTTCGGGGGAAACCCGAGCAGAGATGGCGGCAAAGGTTGCGGCACAATACGATGTGTCACGCCTGACGGAAGCCGAGCGCACCATCGCGCAAGAAATCTTCGATATCATGGTGAAGGATGCCGAGGTGCGCGTGCGCGCCGCCCTGGCCCAAAATATCAAGGAAAACCCGGATGTGCCCCATCATATCGCCGCCGCTCTGGCGCGGGATGTGGATTCTGTTGCACTGCCGGTCTTGCAATTTTCCGAGGTGCTTACCGACGCCGACCTGATGGAAATCATCAAAAGCCAAAGTGAGTCCAAACAAGTCGCCGTGGCAGGTCGGAAGACGGTTTCGGAGACTGTCTCCCAAGCTTTGGTGGAATCCGGCGGCGAGGCCGCAGTTTCTACTTTGGTGGGCAACGATGGTGCCGAATTGACTGACGCGGCCTTCAGCACCGTGATCGAGCGCTATCCCGATAACAGCAAAGTGCATGCGGCTATGGTCGGGCGCGCCAAGCTGCCCGTCCGGGTGTCCGAACAGTTGGTGACCGTGGTGTCTGACCGATTGAAATCCGTTTTGGTCAAACGATTGGAACTGCCTGATACCCTTGCCAGCGATTTGTTGTTCCAAAGCCGGGAACGCGCCATTATCGGCTTGTCGACAGAATCCGCCGATGAGGATGTGGAAATCCTGGTGCGCCAGTTGCGCCATAATGATCGCTTGACCGCATCTATCGTTTTACGGGCCCTCTGTGTGGGGGATATGCGCTTTTTCGAGGCAGCCTTGGCGGAGTTGGCGGCGATTCCACTGAAAAACGCCCGTAGATTAATCCACGATTCAGGCTCTTTGGGGCTGCGCAGCCTGTATGCGAAGGCTTCCCTGCCAGAACCGTTTTTCCCGGCGGCGCGGGCCGCGGTGGATGTGGCACGGGAAAACGATTATGACGGCGAAGCCCATGATCGGGAGCGGTATTCCCGCCGGATGTTGGAACGCATTCTAACCCAGTATGGGGATTTGGGGGTGGAGTTCGAATCCGCTGACTTGGAGTATCTATTGGCCCGCATGGGGCAATTGCAAAGCGACGCGATCGCTAGTTAGCGGGTAAGGCTGGTTTCTTTTCCAGAGTGTTTTGCGGTGTTGGGTTCACCGGATCGGTTGGCGCCGGTTTCGCTTGCAAGGCTGGTTTTTGCACATAGCCCAGGTTTTGCCAGACCTGATGTTGTTTCCGGAAATCCTGTAAAGAGTTCCAAACTGCGCCAAAATCCGGGTTCGAGTTTGCACGCGACTTGGCGATTTCGAGCCACCGCTGCTCCAATCGGGTAAGAACCTCGGCAGGCCAGCGCTGTACTCGGGCGCCTTCTTCCTCCAATTTGCTAAGGGCCGCGTATTGGCCCGCTTCCGACGCACTGATTGTTGCCCGAACCGAGGCAGCACAGACGGATTCGATCCGGCTGCGGTCGGTGGCTGACAGACCTTCCCAGGTCTCCAAGTTCAAGATGAGTTCGATGAGGCCGGATTGCCGGTGCCAACCCGGCATATGCAGATTACGTGCGACCCGGTGTAACTGCAGGGTTCTGTCGACCGCGGGGCTGCCATGAAAGGCGCCCACGATCTGCCCGGATTCCATGGCGGTGAAAATGCCAGGTAAATCCAACGGTACCGCATCGATCCCAAAGGATTCAAGAACCCAAGCGCCGGGCCCTTCGATGGCCACCGTCTTACCGTCCAGCGTATCCAGGCTGAGAATCCGTTGCCGGAACCAACCGCCGCCGCGCGGTGCCTCGACGCCACACACGACCGCATGCACGCCCATGGCATGATAAATGCGGTCGTGGATTTCCCCCCCGCCGCCATGGTTCAACCAGGCAAGAATTTCGCTCGCAGTAGGGCCAAAGGGTATACCGCCAAACAGATACAAAGCGGGCACTTCCGGGCCCCACAACGCGGGGTCGCCCAGGGCCGCCTGCAATTTGCCCTCGGCCACCGCTTCCAAGAGCGCCTGGGGCACAGGGAAGGCGGCTTCCTCCGTATAGGTGAGGACCAATTTACCATCGGAAATCACTGGCGGCAGGGATTCCAGATGCGCGACGACGGTCGTATAAACCGGATAGGCGCGGGGCAAGCTGCCCGCGACGGCAATTTCAACGGTCTTGGCCTTTACCGGCACGGTTTGTGTTTCCGGGGTAGGGAGGGCCTCGGGCAGGGCCTCTGCGACAACCTCTGCAATCTCTTCTGGGTCTGGTTGCGGCACATCGGCAATGGGCTGGGCACTGCGGATCATATCGGGGCCGATATATCGCGCACCAACGACCACGCCCAAAACAAGGCCGACCAACAGTCCGATGATGAGAAGGCGCATGACGCGTGCCGACTTTCACTGTCAAAAGGGTAAAAAGGCGCCCGCTCCGCGTCCAAGCAGCGGGCGCCCGGTATTACCGCCGATAACGCCGTGTGTCAATCAAATGGGTCCTGGTCCTAGAGCCGGATCGATATAATCATGGTCAGAATTGTGACCATGGTTACATCGTGAATCCGTCTCTAAACAATATCTTAGAGGGCGATTCACGACTTAATTTGTACCAGATTGTGGGTCAAATTAAGTCGATCGCGCTCTAGGTCCCCGGCGTCACCAAATCGGGTCGCACTTCCTGCAAGGCTTCGGTGACCTTGTGTTTCACATCGGCAAGGGCGCTGGCGGCCTCGGCCCGCTTCTTCTTGTTTTCCTGCTCGATCTTCTCGCCTTCGCGCAAGGTGCTGACCAATTTGTCGGCGGTGGCGGCGAGGGCGCGGACATCGTCCAAGCCACGGCCCTGGCTGGCGATCGAGGTTGTGTAGGTTTCGTGGAACATGTCCGTTGCCGCGCCGGCGATCTTCTGGCTGACGTCGCGCCGTTTGGCATCTTCTTCCTGGGCCTGTTTCAGATTGGTCATGGCCGCCACCTGCAACACCAAGGATTTCAGGTTTGGCACGTCGAACAGCATGGATTCGATAATGTTTTGAATTTCGATATCGCCCGCCTGTCGGATCGCCTGAATGCGTGGCCGGGTGACGGCCACCGATTGGGTATAGGCGATTTTCATGCGCAGCAAACGTTGCTCGAAGGAGGCAATGGCGCGGGCTAGGTCGTGCAGCTTGGCTGCTTCAACATCGTCGGGCTTTTGGGTCAAGGCGGTTTTGCGCTCGTCGAATTCCGATACACCGCGCAAGAGGGCAAATTCCCCCGCGGCGATATGCACGGCCATATCTTCGAGATAGATATCGGTCTGATCACGCACCTTATCGAGCTTGACGTTATAGGTCATGATCTGACGCTTGCGATCATTGGCCATGGCTTCGATCTTGTCGAACTTGCCAACCAACTGGGATTTTTGATCCCGCATATTCTTGATCAAATCGCCCAGATCCTTGACGAAACCCAGGGCCTTGCCAATGGAGGACCAAACCCCCCCTTCGCCACCGCCAAGTTGCTTTTTGATCTCGTCGATCCGCATCATGTCATAGCCTTCGGATAGCTCCAAAGTGAGCTTTCCGGCCACGCCCGCATCCCCGACGGTGATCTCCTCCAATAAGGTATCGAGGAAGGAGTTGATCTGCTTTTGCGGGCCGACACCAAAGGTCATGATGGTGTTGGTATCGCCGAAATCCACTTCCGCCGCGATGCTTTGGGCGCGGGCCAGTTCCTCGGGGGTGAAGCCGCTGGTATCGATCAGGTCTCCGGAGGTCTTCACCTCGGTGGTGATCACCGCTGGCAGATTCGCCACCAGCGGCGGGGCGGCCATGGGCGGCGTTTGGGTTTTGGTATCCACGGCGTCGTTCATGGGTCTCTCCCTTATTCAAGAGCGTCGATGATGGCCTGCATCTCCGTCGCCCGCGGCATTGGTATGACGAGGTCTACTGACGATGGTATGCCAGTGACCGTGAGAACGGAAGGATCGTTTTGGACCCCCAATAGCCCGGTTCTGAAACCGTGCTGGACCCAGGCAATGTCTTGCAGTTCCTGATCCTGCAGCGCCGTGGCCAAGCGCTTGCATTCAGACCGCAAGGAAATCAAAGGGTGGGAGCTATAAACGGTAGGTTCGGGATACAGCACCCGGATCTTTTGCCGGATGAAATCCGCATTGTCCGGGTTGGCGAGCACGAATTCCACCAGCTGGTTTTCATAGCCGACGATGATGGGGCGCGAGCCCATACCTTGGCTCAGGAAATTCTCGAAAATATCGCCCGAGCTATGCTCCATATGGCCCATGGCTTTGAAATAGGCTTTGATCTGGGGCAGGATCGGCGCGATCGTCTCGGCGGTCACCACATCGCCATTATTCAGCAGATTGGCGAGCAGCCCTGACCACATATTGCCCGAATTGGATTTGCGCGGATCGGTGGAGAATATCTTGATGGAACCGTAAACGTTGAGGTTCAGGTCCTCTTTCCATTTTTTCCCGTCGATGATCATCTGGATCAGCTTGCGGGTATCCACCACATAATGCACCTTGTCTCGGATCTCCACGATCCCGGCGGCGATCAGAGCATCGGCGACCTTATCCCAGGTATAAAAGACGATGGGTGAATTGAAGATGTTATCGTCTGACAACACGGTCTTGCCGCTGTTTTTGGCAAATTCCACGGCCACTTGGTTTGATGGCCAGACACAATGCTTATCCGCCGTGTTCAGGGTGGTTACCATCTCGATGCTGCCAGCGCTATGGCTGTCTAGCGTGATGGCATAGCGATTTTTCAGGATTTCCTGAACTTGAGGGTTGGCGAGAAAGGCTTTTTTCTCTCCGCCAAAGAACAGGCTGATGGTCACCGGGGCCTTTTTGTCCGGCTCCTTGCGCTGGACTTCATCCAGATCCAACTGGGTGAAAAGCACGGCGCCGCCCGCCACTACCAGCAGAATAATCAGTCCCGCGATACTTTTAACATTCATGGGGGTTAACTCCGCAATGTGGGGGGCGTTTCCATTTTCAGGATTTGGTCGAGCGCCGTGGTGGCGACCTCTAAGCGCTGGAAATCATTGGCGAGGCAGGCATTATAGATGGCATCAAAATGCTCCACATAGCCCAAGATAACGTCCCGCACCTTATCCAGCCGGGCTTGGGCGGTCTCGTTCAACGTGGCTTTTCGCAAGGAGACATAGGTCCGGGCCACGTCCAACATGGCATCCAGATGGTGGTCGGTCAGGCTGCGGGCATGTACCATGTCGCGCGGGTCGGATTGAAAATTCTCGCCGATTTCATGGATGATCTTGGCCATATGTTCGAAAGTATCGGCCATTTTCTCGGAGATTTTGGGTTCTGTCGCTAAATCCCGCAGCTCGGCAGCCGCGCGTTCGCAATGCTGCACGGCCCGATCCACCTCTGCCTTGGTAATACCGTCGCTGACCTCAATTTCGTGAGGCGCCTTGGCTTTGGGGACTACAAGCAGAACCCCGACATATGCCCCGACGGCCAGCAACAGCGGCACCCACCAGACCAGGGAAAGCCCGAAAAACCCCCCCAAAAACAATGCCGATGCTGCCACCCCGGCGATTAATTGTCGCAGTCCTTCACCCATGCTCGTCTTTCACCTGCCTGATCTTGCCCATGAATTTAGTTATAACCCTTCGCTTTGCGCAACGTTTCCGGCAGGTTGCCTTTGCTTTTAAACATTCTGCCTAGCGTCATTTCCGATAGTTCACCCAATTGGCTTTCGTCAGACTTACCAAAGGAAATGGTATGAATGGGGATATCCCTGGCGATGGGCGACCGTTTGAGTTGGTCTAAGAAATAGTCCCGATTGGCCGTGTCCGACGCGCCGTCGGTCATGGCGACGATGGCGGGCAGGCGGGATTGCAGCGCGCCATCTACATTGTAATGCCGAATTTCCTCCAAAGCGGAGACCAGTGCCCGGTACAGGTCGGTGCCGCCCGCGGCCTCCAGGTTTTGGGTTTTTGCCAATAGGTCTGCCAGTTCCGCCGGATCATTGCCTTCCACCTTCCACACATTGCGCACTTCGTGATTGAAGGGAATGACAATGGTGATGTCCTGCGCGGAGGGTTGCAGCAGATTGCGGCGGGCGGTGGTCGGGTCCAGCAGCGCGTGCATGGCTTGGTGCAGGCCGTCAATGCCCGCCCCCCCCATGCTGCCCGATACATCCAAAACCCACACGGTGAGGCTGGGTTTGCGCAGGCCGGTTTGATACAGGTCGAGGGCTTGCCGGATCACCGTTTGCGCCGGAGTGGGTACGGGGGCGATATCCCGTTCCGCATCGATACACCAGTCTGGATTCCAAACGCTTTTGTTGGCGCTGTCCACGGACATGCCCAGCAGGCCCGCGCGGCGACCGAGATTCCGCAATTGCTCTTGAACCGGTTTGGAAAGCAGATGCTCTTGGAGCTTCAGGAAGAGTTCTTCTTTATTCGCATCGCCCTTATCCACGTAACCCAGCGGGCTGTCCGCCACCATGATACCATTGGCGGGATAAATCGCGCAGAGCGGATCGCCGCCTTTCGTCATCAACTCCTGATTGGCCTCGATGATCATGGCTTCATAGTTGAACATGGCATCGAAGCGGTCGGGGTTTTGCACGATGAGGGATTTCAGCCAGCCGGAACTGCCAGACCCGCGGTTGACCTTGCCCAACAGCCGCTTCACCTGGGCCAATACTTCCGTATCGGCGAGGTTTTCCTCGGTCAGGATGTCTGGGTTGCCCGCCATGGCATAAAGAAAGCCGATATAGGCACTGGCGCCGGAATTGGATTGAGTCGCGGAGGTCATGGCGAAGCTGAAGGCGTTCGCCTCGACTTGAGTCAGGATATCTTGAATCTGGATACTTGCAAGAATGAGCTTCAGGAGCTTAATAAATCATATGCTGAAGATATGATTAAGTGTAAAGCGGATTGCAAACTCGTAACTTGTAAAGATCAATGTATTGTCAAAATAAGAGAAGCTGTAGAAAACTATAAGCAGCTCGAGAAAGTTCTGGAGTGTAACGACTAATGAATATTTTAATGATTCCTTTTTTAATGATGACTACCATCACTCAAATAAAAGTTAGTGAGACTCAAATAATTAAATCTCAGATTATTAGCCCGGGCCAATCAAATG
>JBMYUJ010000044.1:0-26828 GCA_049605255.1 Magnetospiraceae bacterium | reverse complement strand
GCCATGCCCGCATTGGCTTGTGGACGGTAGCGCATCCAATCCACATCCGTATCCTCGCCCCAGATACTCTCCACGAACTGATAGCGCCCGGAATTAAAGGTGTAGACGTTATACCGCAGCGGGTTTTTCTTGTAATAATCCTGATGGTAATCCTCCGCCGCATAGAATAGGGAGGCCGGAGTGATTTCGATGGTGATGGGGTCAGGATAGCGCCCAGAGGCCTCCAACTCTTTCACCGCTTTTTCGGCAGCCATCTTCTGCGCCGCGTCGTGATAGAAAATGCCTGGGCGGTATTGGCTGCCCCGATCCACATATTGCCCTTTGGAATCCGTCGGGTTGCCCGTGCGCCACAAGGCTTCCAGGAGGCCTTCATAGCTGATCACCGACGGATCATAATATACCTGTACGGCTTCCGTATGGCCCGTCCCGCCACTGGAGACCTCGTAATAAGATGGCCCCGGCATCTGCCCGCCCGTATATCCCGAGATGGCTTCCTTGACCCCAGGCACTTTCTCGAAAGCCGCCTCGACGCACCAGAAGCAACCGCCCGCGAAGGTGGCGACCGAAAGACCCTGAAGCGCTGGCCCCGGCACGAATACCTGGGTTTTCTGATCCCGTGCTCCGGCGCCGTTCATGGACAAAAAGCCCACCAAAACCGCCACCAAAACCGTCGGCACGACGACGGGCAAAAGATATTTGGTTTTCAACATGACCCAACACCTCATAAAAACTGTTCGTGCCCAATGGCACGTTTATCCTGCCTGTAATATAAGATGTCGACAGGCCCTATTCATCACGCGGGGATCACGTTTCCCTAACGGGGCCTGGTAGGCACCGGGAAAATTGACCTGAGGGCGCCGCCCCCCTAAAGTCTGCGCCGATCCTATCCATAAGGCTGACCCATGACCGAGACATCCACAGACGACGCCCCCGAAACGCGGGATTTTATTCGGGAAATCATTCGGGACGATCTGCGCGCCAACCGCGTGACAGACATCATCACCCGTTTCCCGCCAGAACCAAATGGCTACCTTCATATCGGTCATGCCAAGTCGATCGTGCTGAATTTCGGCATCGCGTCCGAATTCAAGGGCCGCTGCCATCTCAGGTTCGATGATACCAACCCCGCCAAGGAGGAGATGGAATATATCGACGCCATTCGCGAGGATGTGCATTGGTTGGGATTCGACTGGGGCGCCCATGAATATTATGCCTCTGACTATTTCGAAACCCTGTACGGCTGGGCGGAGCATCTGATCTCCGCGGGCAAGGCCTATGTGGACGATCTCAGCCCGGAGGAAATCCGCGAATATCGCGGCACCCTGACCGAACCGGGCAAGGACAGCCCCTATCGCACCCGATCTGTTGACGAAAACCTCGACCTGTTCCGGCACATGCGCGCTGGCGCCTATCCGGATGGGTCTCGGGTCTTGCGGGCAAAAATCGACATGGCTGCAGGCAATATCAACCTACGTGATCCCGTGTTGTACCGCATCTTGCGCGCCCATCATCCGCGCACGGGCGATGCCTGGTGTATTTACCCCACCTATGATTTCGCCCATGGGCAATCGGATGCGATCGAAGGGATCACCCATTCCATCTGCACGTTGGAGTTCGAGGATCATCGCCCGCTCTATGACTGGCTGATCGAGAACCTGCCGGTGCCCGCCACCCCGCATCAGTATGAATTTGCCCGCCTGAACCTGACCTATACGGTGTTGTCGAAGCGGCGCCTGATCCAATTGGTGACGGAAAACCACGTCACCGGGTGGGATGACCCCCGAATGCCCACCATTTCCGGCATGCGTCGCAGGGGAATTCCGGCCCCGGCACTGCGAGATTTTGCGGGCCGTATCGGGGTGACAAAATCCGATAGCACGGTGGAATTTTCCTTGCTGGAACATTGCGTTCGGGATCATCTGAACAAACATGCGGAACGGCGCATGGCCGTCCTCGCCCCCTTGAAGGTGATTATCACCAATTATCCCGAGGGGCAGGTCGAAGAGATGGATGCTGTGAACAATCCTGAAGATCCAAACGCGGGCCGCCGGAAAGTCCCCTTCTCGCGGGAAATTTACCTGGAGCAGGACGATTTCATGGAAGACCCGCCGAAAAAGTTCTTCCGTCTGGCTCCTGGGCGGGAAGTCCGCCTGCGCTACGCCTATCTGATCACCTGCCAAGAGGTGATTAAAAACGCCGACGGCACGATCAAGGAACTGCACTGCACCTACGACCCGGAAACCCGAGGCGGCAATGCGCCCGACGGGCGAAAGGTCAAAGGCACCCTGCATTGGGTTTCCGCTACCCGTGCGATAGATGCGGAAGTTCGGGTGTTCGACCATCTGTTTTCCCGCCCCGACCCCGGCGCGGATGGCGATTATCTCGCCGATCTCGACCCGAATTCCCGCCAAGTGTTAACAGGATGCAAGGTGGAACCGTCTTTGGCAGAAACCCCCACCGGTGAATGCGTGCAGTTCGAACGATTGGGCTATTTCTGCGCCGATCCCGATGGGCGCCCCCATGCCCCGGTTTTCAATCGGACCACGGGGTTGCGGGATACCTGGGCGAAGATACAAAAGAAGGGCTGACGCCTGGTTCCACGTTCAGGGCACGTTAACCTCGCCAAGCTAATATTGATTGGATATGATCGACGAAATTTGGGTAGTCCAACCAACGAGGGGTCCATGGATATCGAGACCGAGACCAAAAACGGCGCCACCGTCATTGTCCCCAAAGGACGCATCGATCAAAGTACGACCTCCGCGTTCCAAGAACTTCTCCTCGCGAAACTCAGTGATGTCGGGGCTGGTCCCGTTGTTGTCGACATGGGGAATGTGGAATTCATCAGCAGCGTGGGGTTACGGGCCTTGATGATCGGCGTTAAAAGCGCCAAGGCCGCTGGTGGCAGCCTAGTGGTTGCCGCTTTGACCCCCATGGTCAAGGAAGTATTTCAAATCAGCCGGTTCGACATGGTGCTGAAATGCTTCGACGATGTGGAAAGTGCCCTTTCCAGCTAATGCCCACCGATTTAATAAAGACCACGCCGTGGCGCCTCGGCCATGGCCGACGATAACCCCCTCCATACAGAAGCACCGCTGACCAGCAGCGGCTGGTCAAACACGAAACTGGCGCGCCTGATGCGCATGCAGGGTGGGCGACCGCTTGGTGTGCTCGTTATGTTGGGTCTCATTGCCCTCTACTATGTGGCTGAGGGGGTGCGGGAAGGTCCGGTGACCGAGGTGCGACGGTTCGTGTTCGACAGCTATCAACGTCTGCTCCCCCGGGAGCGGGTCTCCGCGCCCGTGGTCATCGTCGCCATCGATGAAAAAGCGCTGGCCCGATACGGCCAATGGCCTTGGCCCCGCGATATCACCGCCCGGCTATTGCAGAAGATTGCCGCCTATCAACCGGCGGTCATCGGCGTCGATATCATCATGCCCGAGCCAGACCGCCGCTCGCCGGAAAATGCCGACTGGCTGGATGCCGCCCCCCATAGCTTGCAAGAATGGATGAAATCCCGGGAGGGGAATGACGTTCTGCTGGGCCGGGCATTGCGGACCTTGCCTGTCGTTTTGGGGGTGGGCGGGTCCGATGAAGCCGTGGAATTGGAAGGCCCACTCGCTTTGTTTCAATTGCACGGCGTCGACCCCGAGCCGTGGTTGGTGCGTTTTTCCGGCATGATCCGCAGCGTGCCAGAAATTGACCTTGCCGCCGCGGGCCATGGGATGCTGAACGCCCTACCTGATCGGGATGGGGTGATTCGGCGGGTGCCGGTTGCAGGTGTCTTGGCAAACCGGTTGGCCCCGTCTTTGGACCTCGAAATGTTGAGAATCGCCATCGGCGCCAATTGGGTCGACCTCTACGGCGATGAAGACGGGTTGACCAAGGTCGCTGTCGGCGACCTGACCATACCGGTGCAGTCGGACGGCACCATTTGGGTCCATTTCACCTATTCGGATGGAACGCGATTCGTATCAGCCGCAGACGTGCTGGATGGCAACCTGCATCCGGATGTTCTGGGCAGCCGTATCGTTTATCTTGGGGTCACCGGCCTGGGTCTTCAGGACCAGCGCACCGTGCCCATTGCGCCGCGTATGTCCGGCGTGGAAGTGCGCGCGCAACTATTGGAAAACATTTTCGATGATGCAATCCTGAAACGGCCGCGTTGGGCAATCTATGTGGAGTTCGGCCTGATGATGCTCTGCGCCGGGGCCATGGTGATGTTGGTGCCTGCCATTTCACCCGGGTACACGCCCCTGCCCTGGGCGGTGTTTTCCGGCGGGTTGGCCGTGGGCGGCATGGCGGCCTACAGCCATCAACTGTTACTGATTGATATCGGCCTGCCCATCGTGGGAACCAGCTTGGTTTCCGCCTTCATGCTGACCATCAATTTGATGGAAAGCGATCATCATCGACGCCTGTTCAAACGAGACCTGGAAATTCAACGGCAGCGGGAAGCGAAACTGGCCGGTGAACTGGATGCGGCACGGCGCATTCAAATGGGAATTTTGCCCGACACGGATGCCATATCCGATTCCGCGGCGCGGTTTGATATCCATGCCATGCTAGAGCCCGCCAAGGAGGTTGGCGGCGATCTCTATGACGCCTTCCCCATTGGCGACAATCACCTGTTCTTCTTGGTGGGGGACGTGGCAGGCAAAGGTATCCCCGCCAGTCTGTTTATGGCCTTGGGAAAATCGCTGTACAAAAGCGCGGTGCTGCGCCGCCGGACCGATGTAGCGGCGATCATGACCGAAGCCAATGCGGAGATCGCCCGGGATAATCCGGCGATGCTGTTTATCACTGCCTATGCGGGGTTGTTGGACCTGGAAACCGGCACCGTCGCCCTCTGCAACGCAGGCCATGACGATCCCTTCTTATTGTCTTCCGAGGGGAAGGTGAGCCAAATCTCCGGGCCGGGCGGTCCGCCGCTTTGTGTGCTGGATGATTTTGAGTTCCCGGGATTCACCTTCCAACTCGCCACCGGAGACTGCCTGTTGATGACCACCGACGGGGTCTCTGAAGCCATGAACAATGCGCGGGAACTCTACGGCAACGAAGCGACGGAATCCTGCCTTTCCAAGGCGGAGCCAGAAATCCCGGTCAAGGCCTTGGTGGACCGGTTGTATCGGGACGTGAAACGCCATGCCGACGGGGCGGACCCGTCGGACGATATCACGATTTTAGCGGTACGCTGGAATGGTCCGCGGCAAGTTACCCTCGCCGCGCTTTAGAGCCGAATTCACAACTTAATATGAACCAGGTATTGAGTCACATTAAGTCGATCACGCTCTGGATTTCGATAACAGACGTCCCTGCCCTTACCGGACCGTGATTTCCACCCGGCGGTTGCGGGGCTCATTCACGCCATCCGCCGTGGGTACCAGGGGTTGACGTTCCCCCCGGCCATCGGTGGTGATAATGCCGTTGGGCACGCCTTTATCTGTCAGCATGCCGCGCACGGCTTCGGCGCGGCGCTTGGCCAGCCGATCATTATAACCGTAGGAGGCAACCCGGTCCGCGTGGCCGATCACCAGAACCTCTGGAGACGGGCGCCGGTTCACGTCCGCAACGGCCTTGTCAAGTGTTGCCGCGTCGCCGCTTTCCACATCAGATGTGCCGCTTGAGAAAAAGACCGTGTAGCTTTCCGGCGCGATCGGACGGGCCGCGATGGCTTCCTCAAAGGTTTCCACCACCTCGTTTTCTTCCGCCTTGAAGGTATCGGTACCACCTGCCGTGACGGCGGCAGCGGCCAGAGGCTCATTCAGCAGAACCTTTCTGTCTCCGTCAGTGACCTCAACCCCGCCAATCTTGCCGTCTTCATCGGGCAGAATCACCACCAGATCGCGCGGCACCAGGGCTGCTTCCGCATCGGCCATCGCCAGGTTGAAGGCCTTGCGGCATTCCCGGATCTCTCGGATCTGCACCCGTTCTTCTTCTTCTTGCAACCAACAATCGAAGGCGGTTTGCGCCCTAGCCAGGGGTTCGGCCGCACGCTTGCGCCCACGGGGGTTCAACAAGGCAACCAGGGATTCCCGTGCCGCCCCAAGCTCAGCCGGGGAGTCATCCACCAGCCGACGTTCCGCGATCGGTTGCGGCAGCACCTCGGCCCCACCCGCCGCAGCGCTGGACTTGGCGAGAAAATAGTCGCTGTCGCTGTAATCCCCTTCGTCATATTCACTCTCCGCCATCGCTAAATAGCGGGCGGAGAGTTGCTCGTTAAAGGGGGCCTGTGTTTCCACCATCGCGTTATCGCCGGCGGAAAACTCGCCAAACCGGACATTCCCACACGCCGTCAGGACCAGACAACAGGTAACTGCGCCGCCGATCCGGGCGACGGAGAGAAAGCGGCCGGACATGGAATTACTCCTCTACTTGAACCAGGAAATTGGTCCCACGGACCCCGAGGATCGAGGTCGGGGTCGCCACTTTCATGGCGCCGGGCTGGTTCAGCGCGATCTTACCCGACACGGCGTTCAGCGTGCCGCGTTTCATACGCGTGAGGGAACTTCCCTTGTTGGTCAGCACATTGAACCGGAAACGCTCCAGCGCCAGTTCCGTATTCGCACCAGCAGAAAAGCGGCTGTTATCAATGAAGGTCATGCCAACAGAGGCATCATCCCCCGTGGTGATCACATCATTCTGATACAATGCGGTCCCGACGGCGACGGGAATGACTTCCGCCGCCCGCGTCACGGTCACCTGACCGGACACATTCTTGACTTGACCGATTTCCGGCGCGCCCGCAGCCTGTGCGGCACCCGCGAGTCCAACAGCGATCGCGATGGCGATAGCCATGGATTGAATAATCCTATACATTTTAGTTACCCCTTTTTTACGAACCGTTGAGGAATTTGTGTCACTAATCATAGTGTCATAAACCAAGTCAAAAATAACGTAATGTGAAAATTTAATGGATCGAGGCGCCGAAGTCACCGAATTATGGACATTTCCTGCCACCTGGTCGGCGTTGGGTGAAGCGCAGGTTGCCGTTGAGACCTACTGCGCCGACGCTGGGTGCCCGGTTCCGATCCAATTAAAACTCTCACTCGCCATTGATGAACTCTTTTCGAATACCATTAAACATGGATATGGCAGCGAGACAAACCACCTCGTGAAGGTTGGCGTCGAAGTTCACGCGAAAGTGATCGTTTTATATTATGCCGATCAGGCACGGCGATACGATCCTCTCACGGATCCGCCCCGGCCCGATTTCACCCTTCCCGTCGAGGATCGCCCCGTCGGCGGCTTGGGCGCCCATCTGGTGCGCAAGATTTCTGATCATTCAGAATATGAAAGAGAAGGCGACTGGAACCGGGTGATTTTGCATTTCAACCTTTTGCAGCAACCGGCCTAATGCAAGCGTTCTTCGGCTAAATCTGCCGCTTGAGAATTGGCTGGCGAGTCTGGCATCAGCTCTTCGCCTGCCAGCCGGGCGCTGTAATCCACGACGCTGCGTACCAGCCACATGACCCGCTCGAACAGATTGGTGACGATCAAAAAATTCATCCGCTCTTCGGCGGATAACCCGGTTTCTGCGGTCAGATAACTACGGCGTACCTTCTCCATGATGGCGCCTTTGTCCTGGGTCATTTGCATCAGCATGGCCCGGTCCATGCCCCCTTCGTCCCCCAAGGTATCCGGCAGCATCAAGAGAACGAAATCCAGGCCCTCCATGAAACTGAGATGAATGGCATTGAGATTCTTATTTCCCTGCGCATCCAACAAGCCGAGCGTAAGTTCCCCCAGACTGCGTATCATACTTTCGTTCAATCGATTGATGTTAATCACCAAGTTGAGGCGCTCATAGGTCTCAGAGCCCAAGGGATGGCTTCCCAGTTCCGCCAAAAAATTGGTGATTTCAAAGGAGAGGTCAGTCGCGGATTTCTGGCGCGCCACCAGATCTTGCAGCACCTGCGCTTTTGGTCGGTCTTCGCGCAGCGGCGCCACATGGAGGGTGTAGAGAGACGTCAGTCGCTGTATCTCATGGATGGCGAGTTCGATACCCGTTTCCGGTTCGGCCAAAGCATGGTGGGAGATGAATTTGGGTTTGGCATCATCCTCGGCGGGACTGGCAGGTGACAGCTTCTCCAGAAACTTGGACGACGGCACGATCAGCAACAGAAAGATCGCGGCGATAACCACATTGAAGAGAAGGAAGATAACCGCCGCCGCCTGTTCCATCTCAATGGTGATCGCCTTCGCGAAGGAAACCACCAGCGGCAAGCTCGTAAGATCCTCCACATAGAGCAGCGGCACAAATAGAAGGCAGCCTGCAACCCGGGTCATGACCTCGAAATAGGCCACCTGGCGCGCGCGCCCCTCGAGACGCAGCGCCAGGAAAAAGCGGTTTAATCCGGCCCCCAGCATCGCCCCATAAATCCCCATCACGGATTGCATCATCGTCATTGCCCCGGCGGAGGTTAAGGTGATGACCAAAACCACGGTTGCGCTCGAACTTTGGGTCAGCAACGCCGCTACCATGGCCACGACGAAAACCAGAAACATGGGCTCGTTTTCATGCACCAGATCCATGAACCAGGGCATGTTAACCAGCGGCGCGGCGCCATCTCGGATGAAAACGATCCCCAGCAGAATCAGCGATACCGCGAACAGCGCGGAAACCGCCACCCGATATTTCGCCATATATTTTGACGAAATGGCCAGCCCCGAGGCGCCGGCCAAAAGATAGGGCAGCGACGCCATTTTCAAGGTCGCGATAAAGGCGAGCATGGTCACCCCGATATTCGCCCCTAAAACGATGGGTAACGACGCGGCGACGGTGATCAAACCCGAGCCCACCATGCCGGCTAAAACAAAGGTAGCGATGGTGGAACTTTGCGCAATGGCCCCCGCCCCCATGCCCCAGGCCAGCGCCGCAAAGGGGTTCTTGGTCCAACGATAAATGGTGGCCCGAAGGCGCCGCCCCGCCAGCGCCTTTAGATTCTCCACCGACAAATGCATGCCGAAAAAGAAAAACCCCAATCCGGCCAGGACTGAAACCAGATGACTATCCATGGGCGGAACCCCGACGACGCGCCCACAGAAATGTCCTGAAACTTTCATCCCGGCAAGACGGGCAACGCGCGTTTAGGGATCGCAATGAGGGATGGGTCACAGCTTGTACCAACTCGGAATGATGTTGGCCGCATTACAGACCCGGTGCGGAAGGGTCAATGGTGAAAGAAAAAATTCACAGTAATGTCAGACAAGGGTCCAGATATTCATCACACGTTGAAGCGGAAGTGGAAGATGTCGCCGTCCAACACCGTGTAATCTTTGCCTTCTTGGCGCATCTTGCCCGCATCCTTGGCGCCTTGTTCGCCATTACAGGCGATGAAGTCGTCGTAGGCGATGGTTTCTGCCTTGATAAAGCCCCGTTGAAAATCCGTGTGGATGGCCCCTGCGGCCTCGGGTGCGGACGCCCCCCGGCGGACGGTCCAGGCACGTGCCTCCTTGGGGCCCACCGTGAAAAAGGTAATCAAATCCAATAGTTCGTAACCGGCGCGAATGACCCGGGCCAAGCCTGTCTCCGCCAGCCCGAGCGATTCCAGGAACTCGTCCTTTTCCGCAGGATCAGAGAGCTGTGCTACTTCCTCTTCGATTTGCGCGGAGATCACCACCGAGCCCGCGCCGATAGACGCGGCCATTTCCGCCACGCGCGCTGATTGGCTATTACCTTCCGCCGCTGAGTCTTCCTCTACATTGCACACATAAAGGACCGGCTTGGCGGTAAGGAGTTGCAGGCCCTTGAACCGCTTCTGATCCTCTGCCGCAACGGAAACGGTCCGCGCCGGGCGCCCCTCCCGCAGCTCGGCAAGGCACCGCTCCACCAAATCCAAAGTGGCTTTGGCCTCCTTATCCTGACCGCGCACTTTTTTGATCAACGCATCGGTGCGTTTTTCCAGGCTTTCCAGATCGGCCAGCATCAGTTCGGTTTCCACCGTTTCCGCATCCCGGATCGGATCGATGCCCCCGTCCACATGAGTAACATTGTCATCTTCGAAACAGCGCAGTACATGAATGATGGCATCCGTTTCGCGAATGTTGGCGAGGAACTTGTTGCCCAGCCCCTCCCCCTTGCTGGCGCCGCGCACCAGGCCCGCGATGTCCACGAATTCGAGCTGCGTGGGGATGATCTTCGCCGATTTGCCGATGGCCGCGATTTTATCCAAACGGTCATCGGGCACCGCGACGCGGCCCGTGTTGGGGTCAATGGTGCAAAAGGGAAAATTCGCCGCCTCGGCGGCCGCCGTCGCCGTCAACGCGTTGAAAAGGGTTGATTTCCCCACATTGGGCAGGCCCACAATGCCGCAATTAAACCCCATCTTTTTTGCCTTCCTCTACTGAACCCTGTGGTTTCGGTTTGTTCGGGCGCGGCGGTTTCATCGCCATGGCGACCTTGTTCATGAACCGGGCATCATCACCCACCGCCAAATCGGGAAATGCCGCCGCGATGGCATCAACCAGTTTATCCACCCATTCCCGGTCTGCTTTGGAAAAATCGGTCAGGACGTGACCGGTCACCCTTTCTTTATTTCCGGGATGACCAATGCCGATCCGCACCCGGCCATACCCATCCCCCAACACCGCATGAATATCGCGCAAGCCATTGTGACCGCCATGGCCACCGCCCCGTTTGACTCGCACCTTTCCCGGTGCCAAGTCCAACTCATCATGCAGCACCATCACATCGGTGGGCGGGATCTTATAAAATCGCGCCACTTGGCCGACCGACCGGCCCGATCTGTTCATGAAAGTTTGCGGTTTGAGGACCAGCACCCGCTCTCCAGCGACGGTGCCATCGGCCAACAGGCCGTCGAATTTGCCGCGATACATGCCGAGACGATGACGGCGGACGATTTCGTCCGCCGCCATGAACCCGATATTGTGCCGGTTGTTCTGATAGTCGGCGCCGGGGTTGCCAAGGCCGACGAGCAGCAACATGAGCCCTTACTCTTCGTCTTCCTCGCCCGCGTCTTCTTCGCCTTCTTCGTCTTCCGACTCCTGCTTCAAGGCGCTCGGCGCGGCGATCGTGGCGATGGTGAAGTCGCGATCCGTGATCGACGGCTCCACGTTTTCCGGCAGGCTGATCTGGCTGATGTGGACGGAGTCACCGATGTCCAGGCCGGAAAGATCGACCGCCACATTGGTGGGGATGCTGTCCATGGGGCAGACCAGTTCCAACACGTGGCGCACGATGTTGAGCACGCCGCCGCGTTTCAGGCCCGGGGACTTGGTTTCGTTCTCGAAGACCACTTCAACTTCCACATTCACGGTGGCGCCCTTCGACAAGCGCAGGAAATCCACGTGCAGGGGCACGTCGGTCACCGGATGGAATTGAACATCGCGGGCCAGCGCCCGGTGGCTCTTGCCGTCCAGCTTCAGGTCGAACACGGTCGAATAAAAGCCCGCCTGATGCAGCGCTTTTGTCAGCTCCCGGGGCTCCAGCGAGAACATCAGGGGGTCCTTGCTATCGCCATACAAGACAGCCGGCACACGGCCAGCCCGACGGGTCGCGCGGGCTGCCCCCTTACCTGCCCGCTCGCGCGCCTCGACGTTAAAAATAGAGGAATCGCTCATGGTTTTGACTTCCTTAATTCAATTCATCAGAAATGCCCGCCTCCAGGGGTGCGGGCAAGGGCGCGTAGATACACCAATGAATTCAGAAAATCCAGCCTAACCTTGAGGAAAATCAGTCAAACAGGCTGGAAACGGACCGTTCCTCGCTAATCCGCTTGATGGCTTCGGCCATCAAGGGCGCGATAGAGAGCTGCTCTATGTTATGGGCGACGCGCACCGCCTCGGTCGCCTTGATGCTGTCCGTGATCACCAGATGATCCAGCGGCGAGGAAGAGACCCGCGCCACGGCCCCACCAGACAACACCCCATGGGTCACATAGGCGGAGACAGCCGTCGCCCCCGCATTACGCAAAGCAACCGCCGCATTACATAGGGTGCCCGCAGAATCCACGATATCGTCATAAATGATGCAGTGGCGACCTTCCACCTCACCGATGATATGCATGACCTCTGAAACACCGGCCCGTTCACGGCGCTTGTCGATGATGGCGAGGTCGCCGTTGACCCGCTTCGCCAAAGCCCGGGCGCGCACCACACCGCCCACATCAGGGGAAACCACCACCAGTTCCTCGCCGTTATAGCGTTCTTGGATATCGGCCACCATGACCGGCGCGGAATAGAGATTATCCACAGGGATATCGAAAAAGCCCTGGATCTGGCCCGCATGCAGATCGATGGTCAATACCCGGTCGGCGCCAGCGCTGGTGATCAGGTTGGCCACCAGCTTGGCGGAAATCGGCGTGCGGGGGCCGCTCTTTCGGTCCTGCCGGGCATAGCCGAAATAGGGAATGACCGCCGTCACCCGCTGCGCCGATCCGCGCTTCAGCGCATCCAGGGTGACCAGCAGTTCCATGAGATTATCGTTGGCGGGATAAGAGGTGGATTGGATCACAAAAACATCCCGCCCCCGAACGTTTTCCTCGATCTCCACGAAAATCTCCATATCGGAGAATCGCCGGATGCTGGCCTTGGTCAAGGGTTGATTGAGATAGGCCGACACCGCCTCGGCAAACGGGCGATTGCTGTTACATGTCAGAATTTTCATGGAAATTTTCTCCGCCTCGTCCGCTCCGCCAAGGCTGTCCCCACCGCGCCCCTGGCGACGCGGCGGAATGTACCAGCGTGGTCCTGGGGTGTAAACGTTTTATGACTGAATTTCCCCCTCCTTTCTGCCCAAGCCCTGGCCGAGGATATTAACCACGAAAGCCGCGATGGCGAATCCCGTCATGGCCACGATCAGGGGAGTCGCGGTCTGATCCAACAGGGCCCCCACCAGGAACGAGGCAATTGCGCCACTGGCCATTTGCAGGAAGCCCGCCAATCCCGAGGCCGCGCCGATACGTGCGGGATCTGCACTGATGGCGGCGGCGGTGCCACTGGGTAGACACAAGCCGTTACCAAGGGCGACGACGCTCATGCCCAGAAAGAGGGTTATGGGGTTTAATAAACCGATGAGATAGGCCCCAGCCAATAAGATCCCGCCGCCAAGGGTGATGATCGTCCCGCCGGTAATCAGAGACTGCGCACCAAGCCTTTCCGACAGCCGCCCGGTCAGAAAGTTTCCGGCCATGTAGCACAGCCCGACGATCGCAAAGTAAAAGCCGTATTCCGCCGAGCTCCGCCCCATCAGCGTGATGGTGACATAGGGTGCTCCCCCCAGGAACGAAAAGAAAACGGCAGAGGAAAAAGAAATCGTTAAGGCGGGCCGTAGGAAACCCCACTGACCTGCCAGTATCCCGAAGCTGGCAAACATGGGCCCCACGCCTTGCGATTGAAAGGGGCCCGCATGGGTTTCATGCAGCAACGGCAAGCTGGAAAGTAGCAGCAGCACCGCAACGGCTGCCGTGAACCCGAAACTTCCGCGAAAGCCGACGGCGGAATCCAGCACGCCACCCAGCGTCGGGGCGGCAATCGGCGCAATGACCATGACCATGGTCACGTAGCCGATCATCGCCGCGGCCCGATTGAGGCCGTGAATGTCGCGTAGGATGGTGCGCGCCATGACCATCCCGGTGGCGCCGCCCAGGGCCTGGATGACCCGCCCAAAAATGAGGAGGTGGATCGTCGGCGCGATAAGGCACAACAAACTCCCGGTTAGAAATAAGATCAGGCCCCCGATCACCACGCGCCGCCGACCGAACCGGTCCGCCAGGGTCCCCGCGAAAATCTGCGACACCGCCATACCGGCAAGGAACAGGGTCAGCGTCAACTGCACCATTCCATAATCGGTGCTGAAAGCGGTTACCAAGCCCGGCATGGAGGGCATCAGAATGTTCAGCGCCAAGGGGCCTGGCGTACTGATTGCGATCAAGAGCCACAGGGGCGGCAGCGCCCGCCCGGCACTGCCCTGCTCAACCATCCCGGCACACGAGGGAAATCTGCCGCCCATAATCGGGCTCTTTATTATGGCAACTGCGCCGGTAACTGAAGAACCGCTCCGCGTCGGGCAGGGTGTCGTCCCGGGTCCACTGCACACTGGCGAGGTTCAGGGCCTGCAGCCGATGGGACACATAGCCCGGCAGGTCGAACAGGCATTTATCCGACGTCGCGCCGGGGGCGAAGAAACGGATATTGTCCGCGTCGGCCGCTTCAAACCGATCCTTGAACTCTGCGCCGACTTCGTAAGACCCTGGACCGATGCAAGGGCCAATGGCCGCATGAATATGAAGGGGCGTGGCGCCCAGGTCGCCCATGGCGGCGACGGTCGCTTCCAGCACCCCCTTGAAAGCCCCGCCCCAGCCCGCATGGGCGGCACCGATTACACCGACCTCGGGCGCGCAAAACAGGACCGGTGCACAATCCGCCGTCAGAATGCCCAAGGCCACATCCGTACGGGTCGTCACCAGGGCATCCGCCTCCGGCCTGTCGGCCTCCGACCAGGGCGCCTGCACCACCGCAACGGTGGCGGAATGCACCTGACGGACAGTGACCAGCGCTTTATCCCTCATTCCGGCATATTCCCGGGCAATGTCCAGATTCTCCCGCACCGTGGGGGTATCATCGCCGGATCCGACACCACAGTTGAGGGAGGCATACAGCCCCGTGCTGCGCCCGCCACGCCGGGTGAGAAACCCGTGCCGCACGCCGGGGAGTGCCCGTAAATTTCCCGCCGTCTCCATTACATTTCGCCCTCGAAACCTGGCACCAGGAACACCAAAGGATGGGTCACCGCCAGGGCCTTGAACAGGGTCCCCATCTGGTCATCCTCGGTCAGCCGCGCCACCGCCTGCATCATCTCCGTTACTTGGTGTTCGGTCGCACTCGCCGCCAGGGTTTCAAGACGCGGACCAATGCCTAAGCGGATCAACAAATCCCGTTGGGTAATCGGCCCCAAGGCAACGGCGCCCGCTTTGCGTGCTTCTTGCGCCAGGGCCTCGAAATCCACATGGGCGGTAATGTCCGCCGTGCCGGGGTCGGTGAGGATGGGATGATATTCATGGGCTTTCACCGCCTGCACCGTATCTCCGGCAGCGCTGTGCGCATGGCCGTAATCGATGGCGAGAAACGCGCCGCCGAAGCGGACCAGGCGCTGTGCGAGATGATGCATCACCGACCGGGCGGCCGGATTGATCTCGACAATGGCGCCTTCCTCCACCGACAAGAGTGCAGGCGGAATTTGGTCCACGGCCTCTTGTGGCGCGGGCAACAGGACCGGCACCAAAGCGTCGCCATTGGGATCAAGGCCGATGCCATGCTCCCCCCATCCCTCGGCGGTGCGCCGCAATTGCCGCACGGGCAAGGCATCGAAAAACTCGTTGGCAACAATAACAAGCGGCCCTTCCGGCAGCGTTTCCACCGACTCATGCCAGGTGACGGACACGCTTGCCTCTTCCAGGGTACGTTCTTGGCAATGACGCAACGCGGCACTGGTTTCCACCAGATGCACCTCTACCGCCGCCGTGAAGCCCGGCAAGGTGCCGCCTGCCCGCAGCATATCGGCCATTAGCGTGCCCCGGCCCGGGCCCAGTTCCACCAACCGCAACGGCTGCGGCCCGCCGATCTGACCCCAGGTAACCGCCGCCCAAAGACCGATCAATTCACCGAAGACCTGGCTGATCTCCGGGGCGGTAATGAAGTCTCCCGCCAACCCCAAGGGATCGCGGGTCGAATAATAGCCGAACTGCGGATGCCCCAATGCGGTGCCCATATAGTCGGCCAGGGTGATCGGGCCCTGTTCGGCGATCCGCGCCCGCAGCACCTCTAAAAGTTCGGTCACGGGGATTTTCTCCGGGCATAAAAGATGAAGCCCAGCCCGATGGCGATCATGGGCAGAGACAATATCTGCCCCATGGTGACCCCCGCCGCCAGAAAACCGATATGCGCGTCCGGCTCCCGGAAGAGTTCCACGACGCTGCGCGCCAAGCCATATCCCACGAGCAGGACTCCAAATAAGGTGCCCGGTTTTTGCCGCACTCCCTCCTGCCACCAGAGCAGGATCATCACGACGAATAGAACCAGCCCCTCCAACCCGGCTTCGTAAAGCTGGCTGGGATGGCGCGGTTCCGGGCCCCCATGGGGGAAAACCATGGCCCAGGGCACATCGGTCGGACGGCCGAATAATTCACCATTGATGAAGTTGGCAATGCGCCCAAAAAACAAACCAATGGGTGCCACCACGGCGATCAGGTCGCCCATGGCAAAGAGCGGCAGCTTGTGACGCCGGGCAAAGAATACAGCGGCGAGCACCACGCCCAGGAAGCCGCCATGAAAGGACATACCGCCTTGCCAAATTTCGAAGATCCGAGCAGGATCTTGCAGGTAAAACGCCGCGTTATAAAACAACACATAGCCAAGGCGCCCGCCAAGCACGACCCCCACCGTCGCCCAAAGGAGAAAATCATCCACCTGTTGCTGGGTCATCGGGTTCGGCGGCGCCTTCGCCAACCGCCTGGCCAGCCACCAGCCCAGCGCCAACCCAGCGATATAGGCGAGCGCATACCAGCGGATAACAATGGGGCCGACTTCGATCAAAACGGGATCGATATTGGGAAAAGCAAGTGCAAGGGCCATGGGATCAACGCGGCGGTCAGCGGGGGGTGCGTTATAACTTGCCAGGTGCCCGCCCCGCAAGATCAGGGTTTACGGTCTTGCCGGAAACGGGCGCGGCGTTCATACTTTCACCATCTCGCGATAGGGAGGCTTATCCATGCAAGACCCCAACCGTTTTTTCGAAGGCTTCAGCAAGATGGCTGAGGAAGCCTTGGATACGTTTCATGGCATGCGCGCGGAGATCGAAAAGGTCGCCCGGCAACAAATGGAACGACTGCTCGCCGATTCGGATATGCCGACCCGGGAGGAGATCGAAGTCCTGCAAGACATGTTGGAAAAATCGCGGAGCGATCAAGCCGCCCTGGAGGTGCGTGTCAGATTGCTGGAATCAGCCCTCGCCGAAGCGAAAGCCAGCCCTGCCAGAAAAACCGCACCAAAATCCACAGCCCGAACAAGTAAAAAGAAAAGCAACGGCACGTCTGGCGACGACTCTTGATCGCCAGGTCGCTTTTTTAAAGTTTTCCACAGAAATTTAACGCGAGCTTACTAAACTTTCCTTGCGCCCGTAGTCTGCAACTGGCAGGCTACCTCTTGTGTATACGGGGGGCGCGGCCCACAAGATGTCGGCAATTTTTGCCTATCATCTGTCCCGTCCCGGTGCCGGTGTCCCCTCCGTGTCAACCACAGGGCAGGGAGTATGCCGTCATGGCCAGTGCCATCATCGAGATGAACTCCGCAACCCACAACCCCATTGACATCGTCGAAGGCATGGTCACGTCTCGTGACTGGAACTTCGATCGGCTGAACGCCGAAGAGATGGCCGTGGAGGTGCCGGGGCGCTGGTGCGATCTCAGCCTCTATTTCTCCTGGAATGACGAGGCCCGCGCCGTTCATTTTTCATGCGCGCTGGATTTGCGTGTTCCGGAAGAAAAACGCCGCGTGGTCAACGATTTGCTCGCCACGATTAATGATCGCATGTGGCTGGGCTTTTTCAATGTCTGGGATGAACTGGGGGTCCCCATGTACCGGCATGCGATCCCGCTGCGCGGCACTTTCGGCGCCAGCGTCGAACAGATGGAAGACCTGATCGAGGTGGCGGTCGATGAATGCGACCGGTTTTACCCAGCGTTTCAATTTGTCATCTGGGGCGGCAAATCCCCGCGTGAAGCCATGGATGCCGCCATGATCGATCCCATGGGCGAGGCCTGATGTGACCTCCCCTACTCTGCTCCTTGTCGGCGGCGGCAAAATGGGGGGCGCGTTGATCGGCGGCTGGCTCGAAACAGGCATTGCCGCCAAATGCGTCACCGTTGTCGAGCCCAATACGGATATCCACGCGTATTTGCAAAGCGATCTTGGAGTCCAAGCCATTGCCGATCCGGAGGAGCTGGAAGCTGGCTATCTGCCGGATGTGATCCTCCTCGCCGTGAAGCCACAAATGATGGATAAGGTCGCGCCGCTTTATGCGCGGTTTACGGGCGGCAAAACCGTGTTTCTCTCCATCGCGGCGGGGACTCCCATCGCCCGCTTTCAAGACTGGCTCGGCGCCGCGGCCCCCATCGTCCGCGCCATGCCCAATACGCCCGCCGCCATTCGCCAGGGCATGACCGTGCTCTGCCCCGGGCCCGGGGTGAGCGAGGCCCAACGGGACCTGTGCCAGTCTCTGTTAAGCGCCGTCGGCGCGGTGGAATGGCTCGACGGTGAAGGGCTCATGGATGCGGTCACGGCGGTTTCCGGCAGCGGACCGGCCTATGTCTTCTGGCTCGCCGAATGCCTGGCCAAAGCGGGTGTCGATGCCGGTCTGCCCGAAGACCTGGCCCAGAAACTGGCGTCGGAAACGGTGACCGGCGCGGGAGCGCTGATGGCGCAATCGCCCGAGCCACCCGCCACCTTGCGGCAGAATGTGACCAGCCCCGGAGGCACCACGGCGGCTGCCCTCGCCGTCCTCATGGCGGAAAATGGCTTGGCACCGCTCATGATGCGGGCCGTTGCCGCCGCCACGAAACGGGGCAAGGAACTGGCGGGTTAAATTTTACCTGCCGGGACTGTCTTTAATCCACGCCTCATCCGCGCCATATTAGGAGAAGAGACTGATTGGCCATCGATAATGCATCCTGAATGGAGGACCAACCCCATGGCGAAACGCAAATCCCCTTCGGAAAAAGTCATCAGCGCCGTGCTCGATATTATCGAGGAAGACGGATGGGCGGCAGTCACCATGGCGGCGGCAGCCCGCCGCGCGAGCGTTCCCCTCGCCGAGGTCCGCGCTGCTTTTTCCGATAGGCAAGCGGTGCTGGATGCCTATTTGAGCGGTATCGACCAAGCCGTCCTGGAAGCTACGGCGCAGGACGAGGTTACCGACGAATCCCCTCGGGACCGCTTGTTCGATGTGATTATGCGGCGCTTCGATGCCCTGGCCCCGCGCAAGGCGGCGTTGCAAAATCTCCTGATGGCGGCCACGCGGGACCCGGCCATTTCCATCTGCGGGTCGGGCCGACTGGCCACTTCCATGAGGTGGATGTTGGAGGCAGCGGGCTTGTGCGCCGCGGGGCCTGTGGGCGCGTTGAAGACCGTCGGCATGGCCGCGCTTTACGCCAGCGTGTTTCGCGTCTGGCTGAAGGATGAGTCACCGGATATGAGCAAAACCATGGCCGCGCTGGATAAAGCCCTCGACCGGGCGGAGCGGCTTTACAAAGGCTTGTGTAAAGCCTGCAAATTCAAGCGGCACTCCGCCACCGATATCGACCAGGACACGGACGATATGGAAGCGGCCGCACCGGCCTGAACTTAGGAATGAGAATCAAGGGCATGGAGGATTGAGATACCAGGGTAAAGACCGCCTTTTCACAACCTCGTTCGGATAAGCCCCTTCAAAACCGCGGTTTAGAGCGGGTTTTATATTTTTGTGCAGTGCAAAAATTTCTATTGACAGGGATGCTGCACTGCACTACTTTGGTGCCAGGTGATCATCCTCGGGTATTCACGCCACGGAGTAATTGAGCAATGGCAACGAAGAAAACTACCTCTACCGATTTCGACCCCATTTCCTTCTGGAAGGACATGGATCCCAGCAAATTCTTTGGCTCCTTCGATCCGGCCAAGATGATGAGCGAATTCACCAAGGTGACTGGCGACATGAAGGTACCCACCGTTGATTTCGCGCCGTTCGTCGATATTCAACGCAAGAACGTTGAAGCCGTGATCGCCGCCAACAAGCTGGCCGCCGAAGGCGTCCAAGCTGTTTACATGCGTCAAGCGGAACTGCAAAAGCAGGTTTCCGATGAGCTGACCAAAGCCCTTGACATGGTCAAGACCGCTTCTAGCCCGCAAGACACGGTTGCCGCGCAAGCGGACCTTTTGAAGGACTCCTTCGAAAAGGCCCTGACCAACCTGCGCGAACTGAATGAAATGCTGGTGAAGTCCAACACCGAAGCGCTGGACACCGTCAACAAGCGCTTCATCATGAGCCTGGACGAGTTCAAGGTCGAGGTCCTCAAGACCAAAGCCTAAAAAGTTTTTCGCCCGCCTGGGCGATCGCTTGCAAAATTGGGTCGCCATCGGCAAAGATGGCGGCCCTTTTTGCTTTTCAAGGATACGTCCAGGCCATGTCGGGAATTGAAGAAACAATCTCCTTCGATGACTTCCTGAAAGTGGATATCCGGGTCGGCACCATCATCGATGCCCAACCCTATCCCGAGGCCCGCAAACCGGCCATCAAACTCTGGGTGGATTTCGGATCCGAAATTGGCGTGCGGAAATCTTCGGCGCAACTCACCGTCCATTACGATCCTGAAGGATTGATCGGTCGGCAGGTCGCGGCCGTGGTCAATTTTCCACCGCGACAGATCGGTAAATTCAAGTCGGAGATTCTGGTATTGGGATTCCCCGATGCAGACGGGGCCGTGGTTTTGATTGGTCCAGGCCAAATGGTGCCCAATGGCGGGCGGTTGTTTTAAGGTTGACCACCTTCTTAAAGCGGCAGCCCCACCCGGAAGCGCGCCCCGCCTGACGGCGATTCATCGATGGAGATATCACCGCCATGGCTGCGCGCGATATCGCGGGCGATGGACAGCCCCAGGCCCACACCCCCGGTATCGGGGTTACGGGATTCCTCCAACCGATGGAAGGGCCGGAAAACATTTTCCCGATCGTCCTTGGCAATACCCGGACCGTTATCATCAATCAGAATCTCCACCACCGTGCTCCCTTCCCAAATGGTGACAAAGACCACACTGCCGTAACGGACCGCGTTTTCGATCAGGTTATTCAAGCAACGTTTCAGGGCATCGGGTTTCAGGGCGACCAACAACTCATCAGGGGCATCAAAAGAAATCTGCGCTCCACTGCGCCGAACCGCCTCGATCACCGATAAGGTGAGCGCGCAGAGATCAACCACCACCGGTTCCTCCAGTCCTTCGCCCCGCGCAAAAGTCAGATACCCATTCAACATGCGCTCCATGTCTTGAATATCTTCCGTTAGTTCCTCCGTCGCCTCCGTATCCCGCAGCATCGCCACCTGTAGCTTCATCCGCGTCAACGGTGTGCGCAAATCATGAGACACCCCGGCAAGCATGCGGGTGCGCTCTCCCACATAGCGTTGAATACGATCCTTCATGCGCATAAATGCGATCGCCGCTTGCCGTACCTCCGCCGCTCCTTCGGGCTTGAAGGCTGGCATATCGATGCCCCGGCCGAACCTGTCGGCGGCCAGAGCCAACCGGCGGATCGGACGCACCTGATTGCGCATGAACACTACCGCCACCCCAAACAAAACAACCGAAGTCCCCACCATCCACATGATGAAGATATAGGTTGTGTGGCTATAAAGGCGTTTGCGCACGGTCTCAAAAGTAGCAACGCCGCCCTCGAAACCGACGCGGATCACAATATCTTCCCCGGCAAACAGGATGCTGTAGGGATGATCCAAGCGGCGCTCCAGTGCCCGGGCGAAGATATCCATGGTGCGCCCTTCGGGACGAGATCCCGGCGCGGCTATGAATTCGCTTTCGGAAACCGTCAACCGCAAATTCATGCGCCACACCATGTTTTCCCGAATCCAAAGAATCGTCTCAGGCCCGGGATCTCGCTGCAACACCTGCATCACGGCGCCGATATCCCCTGCCAACGCGAGAGACAAGCGCCGACTTACATTATCCCAATGATTTTCATAGAAAATCAGCGCGCTAACCACCTGCAGCAACACCAGCGGCGCGACGATGATCAGCAAAGACCGCCCCAACAGGCTATGCGGCAATAGGCGCTTGATCAGAGGTTCCTCAGTCGGGCTCGCCATTTATCTCAATCCGGTACGAGTTGGTAGCCAACCCCACGTACCGTGCGAAGATAGCGTGGGTTTTTGGGGTCGGGCTCGATCTTGCGCCGCAACCTGGTGACCTGCACATCGATGGTGCGCTCGCCCAAGGCTTCGTCTGCCATGCCGGAAAGTTCCTCCCGGGTCAACGCTTCGCCCTGGCGTTTGCAGAGGGCGGCCAGCAATCCCGCCTCCATGGTGGTCAAGGTGATCAGGGCATCGCCGCGTCGAAGCTCCAACCGCTCGGGATCAAACATCACAGTGCCCAACCGCACCGATACTTCCTGCGGTGGCGTGGGCAACCGGCGTAAGATCGCGTTGATGCGCAATACCAGTTCCCGAGGCTCGAACGGCTTGGCCAGATAATCGTCGGCGCCGCGCTCCAGGCCGTCGATTCGGGACTCCGCCGCGCCCATAGCTGTCAGCAGGAGAATCGGTACATTCGACAAGGTGCGCAGCCGGCTGGTGAATTCCAACCCTGTTTCCCCCGGCATCATCACATCGAGCACGATCAGGTCGAACGCGACCCCGGCCATGCGGGCTTCTGCCTCCGCCGAATCCTGCGCCGTGGTGACGGTAAATCCGTTGTCCGACAGATAGCGCAGCAACAGCTTCCGCAGACGCTTGTCGTCATCAACCACTAGAATATGGGGGCTGTCCGGTGCCATTGCGGCAGTATGTCATGGTCGGAGAGGTTGGTCGAACCGTTCTCGCTCGTCGGTGATCCGGCGCATCACCGCCCGGAACCCGGCAACCGCTTCGGCGCCTGCTTCCGCGAAGGCTTTTTGCAAGCGGTCTTTTTGGATAACAGACAGTTCCCGCTCCAACGCCGCGCCTTTTTCGGTAAGGAACAACTCCCGTTTCCGTTTGTCCCGCTCCCCGGTTTCCTGCCGGATAAATTCTTTTTGCACCAAGGTTTTGAGGACCGGTGCCAGGCTCTGCTTGGTGATCTGCAAGATGCACAACAACTCCCCAACGGCAATGCCCGGATGCCGGTTGACGAAATAAATGACCCGGTGATGGGCGCGGCCAAACCCGTATTCCGCGAGCACCGCATCGGGCCCAGCGGTGAAGTCCCGATAGGCGAAAAACAAGAGCTCTATCGCCTCGCGCAGCTCCTCTTGGTCGACGGATTCATGTGTGCCGGTAGTATCGTGCATGGGGGCTCAAAAAAATTTTACGTCAGGATAATTGACTTAAATACGCCAGGCTGGTAATTAACGCAAGAACCTTCTTTTTGAACCTTAGTTTGCGAAAGATTATTACCATGAGTGGACCCGCTTTCGATGATCGTGATGGGCTGATTTGGTACGACGGCGCCTTCGTGCCGTGGCGGGACGCAAAGGTGCATGTTTTGACCCATGCTTTGCATTACGCCTCCTCCGTATTCGAAGGCGAGCGGGCCTATGCGGGCACCATTTTCAAGCTCACCGAGCATACGGAACGCTTGGTTTATTCCGCGAAAACCCTGGGCTTCAAGATCCCCTATTCGGTGGAAGAAATCGACGCCGCCTGCAAAGAGACGTTGGAGGCTAACAACATCATCGATGGCTATGTGCGACCGGTGGCGTGGCGCGGCAGCGAGATGATGGGCGTGTCCGCGCAAGCGAACACCATTCACCTGGCCATTGCCGCCTGGGAATGGCCCAGCTATTTCGCCCCGGAAGTGCGCGCGAAAGGCATCAAGCTGAAGACCAGCAAATGGCGTCGGCCCGACCCCAAAACAGCTCCCGCACACGCCAAAGCCGCGGGTCTCTATATGATCTGCACCCTGTCGAAGCATGAAGCGGAGGCGGAAGGCTGTCAGGATTCCCTGATGCTGGATTGGCGTGGCCAGATTGCGGAAGCCACGGGCGCGAACATTTTCCTGATCATGAAGGATGGCAAGATCCACACCCCGACACCCGATTGCTTCCTGGATGGAATCACCCGGCGGACCGTGATCGACCTTGCCAAAAAGCGCGGCTACGAGATCGTGGAACGCGCGATCATGCCCGAAGAGCTGGCCGACACGACGGAGATTTTCCTGACCGGCACCGCCGCCGAGGTCACTCCGGTAGGACAGATTGACGATATGATGTTCACCCCGGGCACGATCACCCATACCCTGATTGATGATTACGAAACCCTGGTCGGCAAACGGGCCCCGGCGAAATCCGCCGTCGCCTGATTGGCATTTAATTTTAGATAAGGGCCGGGCCCTAGAGCGCGATCGACTTCATTTGACTCATAATATGATACAAGTTAAGTTGTGAATCGCCCTCTAAGATATTGTTAAGAGACGGATTCACGAGGAAATCATGGGCGGCGCTTTGACCATGGTTTCATCGATCCGGCTCTAGAGCAGGTTCGACGATATCTGAATCGCCGGAACTGCTCATAAGTATTGTATTCACGCATTTTCGAACCGCGAAACCGCACACAGTTTCGCTGAAAATGCTCTCGTGTCCGGCCTTTGTCAGTTTCAGGGAATGACCTACAGCCCTGCCCCGGGTTGATCCAACGCATATTCGGTCAATTGCGACGCCAGATAGTCGAAGGCATCGTCAACGGAATCGGTGGTGAACATCAAGTCCAGGTCGCGCGCGTCAATGGTGCCCCATTTCGCCAAAGCCGGCAGATTGACCACCTCGTTCCAATATTCCGTACCGAACAACACCACCGGCATTCTCTTTTGGATTTTCTGGGTTTGCAGCAGCGTCAGCACTTCGAACAATTCATCGAAGGTGCCAAACCCGCCGGGGAAGATCACCATCGCTTTGGCCAAATAGGCGAACCAGAACTTCCGCATGAAGAAGTAATGGAACTCCAGGCATAGTTCCCGCGTGGTGTAGGGGTTTTCATTTTGCTCCATGGGGAGGGAGATATTGAAACCCAGATTGATTCCCTTGGCTTCCGATGCGCCCCGATTGGCGGCCTCCATGATGCCGGGCCCGCCGCCGGTGCAGACGACGAAGCGACGATCCGGGTCCTTCAAATCTTTTGACCATTCCGTGACCTTGGCTGCCAAAGCGCGGGATGCCTCGTAATAGCGGGACATATGCAGGTCTCGCTCGGCCTTCTCCACATCACCGCCCTCGGCCCGGGCTTTGCTCAACGCCGCCTCCGCCACGTCTTGCGGCAAGGTGCGGGCCGACCCCATGAACACGATGGTATCGCGGACCTTGTAGCGTTCAAACCGGCTTTCCGGTTCCAGATATTCGGCGAGAATACGGAGCGGCCGCGCGTCCTTGCCGCGCAAAAATGCCTCATTGAAATAGGCCTTCTTCGGACCCGACGGCATATCCTGCATGCCTCCCCCCCTCTTTACTAGATTAACCCCGTGAAATCACTGACAACGGGCACATGCTTGGGAAATGGGTTTTCCCGACGGGGATACAACCGCCCGAGAAACTGCAAGCCGCTTTTTTCCGCCGCGTCAAAATCCGTATAACCATCCCAAACCATCAGAACCCGTGCGGGGTCAAAGCCGTGCCGCTCGAGAATCTGATCCATGATTACATGCTTTGCCGTAGGGCCGCCATGGACCTCCTTGAAATGCGGCGCCATGCCCCGGCGTGCGACAATGTCGATCATCTCGTCATGGGGTGTGCCGGAGATAACGAATAACGGGCGTTGGGGAAACTCGCGCAGGACAAGCTCTTTCGCCCCGGCGACCCAGGGCGCGGCAATGACCTTTTCGACGACCGCTTGCGCAAAGGTATCACATAGTTTTGCCAATGCGGGATCGGTCAGTTCTTGACCCAAGAACTTACGATGAAAGCCGCGTATCTTGATCTCTCGCGAAACCCCGGTTTCCCGAAAAGCCGCCTCGGCCACCTGGTCGGCGATATCCGCGCCGAACCCGGCATAAAGATCGCGAAAGGCTTCTGTCTTGATGTTTAGGGATTCCGCGAGCACCCCATCGAAATCGAAAAATATCGCCTGCAGCGTGGAAAAGCCGTCAGGTGTCATCGGGATCGCGCTTCCAGCGCGCGGCGGCCGCATCGTCGGTCTCCCGTGCATCCACCCACTGGCCCTCGCCTTCGGATTCTTCCAGCTTCCAAAACGGCGCCTTGGTCTTCAGCCAGTCGATCAGAAAATGGCAGGACTCAATCGCCGCCTCCCGATGCGCCGACGCGGTAGCCACCAGCACGATACGTTCCCCCGGTTCCAACCGCCCGTAGCGGTGGATGATCAAGCAATCTTCCAGGGGCCACCGGTCGCGGGCCTCGGCCTCGATCCCTTCCAACTCCCGCTCGGTCATGCCGGGATAATGTTCCAAGGTCATGGCTTGGATCGGCCCATCGATGCCCGGTGCCAGATCCCGCACCAAGCCGATGAAGCAACAGAGCCCGCCGACCGCATGGTTCTCCGCCGAAATTTCGGTGAGCGCCGCACCGGGGTCGAAATCCTCCGTCTGGACCCGGACCGCCATCTCACCCCCCCGTCACGGGTGGGAACAGGGCGATCTCGTCCCCCGCTTTGACCGGATGATCCATGGCTACATGCTGCTGATTCACCGCCGCGCGGACGACGCCCGTATCCTTGAAGGCTTCTGCATACCCGCCGCCCCGGGCGCGCAACCAATCGATCAGGCCCGCCACATCGGTCACCGTCGCCGGGGGGTCCAATTCCTCCCGATCGACGCCAATGGTGGACCGCACCCAGGCAAAATAGAGGACTTTCATGTCAGCACCTCGTTGAAGGGCAGAAACGGCAGCGGGTCGCCCTCCTGGATCTGGCTTACATTCTCCACCAACTCCACGAGCCCATCCCCTTCCACCATGGAGGTGAGAATGCCGGAGCCCTGGGCCGCGAACTTCCGCGCGACGAGCCCCGTGTCGGTCTCCTCCAGCCGGACCCGCAGCCATTCCCGCCGTCCGGCTTTTTTCTTCATGGTAAACCCGGCCCGGACTGGAAAAAATTGAGGGTCCACCTGGCGGCGCCCAGCGAGCCGCGCCAC